>JAAFIN010000041.1 GCA_013297825.1 Cytophagales bacterium | reverse complement strand
TAACTTAATGGTGTTTTTAGCGTGGGTGAACACCTCTTCCCATTTCGAACAGAGAAGTTAAGCCCCACAGCGTTGATGGTACTGCGGTCAAACGTGGAAGAGTAAATCAATGCCAGAAGTTATTATTGTAACAAATTGCCCTTTAACAAATAAAATTGTTCAAAGGGCTTTTGTGTTTATATCCAAAATTTAAAATATATCTGTTATTTAGAATAAGATATTAAAGTCTTTTGAATCTGATTGACAATTTGGGTTTAGAATTTATGCTTTTCAAAATATAGTTCTCTAATAATTTTTAATATACTTTTGTGCTGTATTGTCATTTTGTATGAATTTGGCTGCTCTACACAGGAAACAGCCACATCTTATGAAATGATAAAATTACATTTTTCTTTTTCTGCAAAAATTTTCAGAGAAGTTTAAAGAATTGCATTTTGTTTTTTGTAATACAAAATATTAACTTTGTGAGGTAATAATATTTTATTTGCCGCTTCCAAAATATCATTTTTAGTTACTTTTTGGATTGCTTGCATTTCTTCATTGATGCCTTGCGCATTGCCTACATTTGCCCAAAAAGCAATATTCATCGCCCTGTTTAACAATTCTACTTCTGAAAAAGCAATAGTAGATTCTGTTTTATTTTTTACTTTTTCAAGTTCAATGTCTGATACAGGATTTTTAGTAATTTCATTAAGAATTTTCATAATTTCTTGTTCTGCGATTTCCATTTTCACATTTTCGTTGAGTGTTCCACTTACCACAAAAAGCCCATTGTCAACTGAACCTGTAACATACGCCCCAAGACTCGCAAACAAAGGATTTTCTTTTACTAGTCTTTGATAAAGTCGTGAAGATTTTCCTCTCCCTAATACATCACTCAATAAATCAGACGCATTGTAATCTATGTCTGTTTTTTTAGGCGAATGAAAAGCAATATAAATTGCATCAGAAGGTACATTTGCGTATGTTGTGTGGGTTCGCGCAGACGTTTGCAGAGGCTCTTGTGGGAGGTTTCTAATGTATCTTTCGCCTGCAGGAATATCTCCAAACCATTTTTCAGTTAATCTTTTTGTTTCTTCCAATGAAATATTACCTGCAATGCTCAAAATCGCATTTTGAGGTACATAAAATTTATAAAAAAATGCTTTAACATCTTCCATTGTAGCATCTTCAATGTGTGAAATATCTTTTCCAATGGTAGCCCAACGATAAGGATGATTTTGGTAAGCCAAAGGACGAAGTTTTAACCAAACATCTCCATAAGGTTGATTTAAGTATCTTTGTTTAAATTCTTCAATCACAACTTTACGCTGTACTTCTAAAACTTTTGGGTCAAATGAAAGCCCCAACATTCTATCAGATTCTAACCAAAAAGCAGTTTCTATGTTATTGGCTGGTAATGTAATATAATAATTGGTAATATCAGGCGAAGTAAAAGCATTATTTTCGCCTCCTGCATTTTGTAAAGCAATGTCATAATCAGGTACATTTTGCGAACCTCCAAACATTAAATGTTCAAATAAATGAGCAAAACCTGTTTTTTCAGGGTTTTCATCTCTTGAACCTACGTTGTAAAGGAGATTAAAAGCACACATTTGCGTGCTTGTATCTTGGTGCAAATACACTTGTAAGCCATTTGCAAGCGTGAAATGTTGGAAATCTATCATTTTTATTTTTTATTTTTTTGACAAATATAATCAAAAAAGGTTTGTAGTTTTGAATGAGTTGAGAAATTATGAAATTATTTTAGAGAAATGATATTTTGTAAAATTAAAATAGACAGAAATTAACATATAAAAATAAAAAAAATAACAAAAAAAAGGCTTAGAATTTTTATTCTAAGCCTTTTTTTATGAAAAATTTGGTATTTTACCAAAAAGAAAAATTAACACCTAATTGTGCGAAATATCCTTGTAGTTTATCAAAATCATTGACAGGATACACATATCCACCGTGAAGATTTACAAAAATATTTCTGCGTGCTATTAAATGCGCCCCCAAAAGAGGTGTCATTTGGAATGTTGTACCTACTTTTGCTTGGGAAATTCCACCCAATTCTATTCCAAAATAAGGTATCAAATAACTGCGTTTTGGATTGCGTTCAAACGAAAAATTCATTCCGCCCCCATACATAAACATATCACTCACACCACTTTTATCACTTTGCATAAGGTTGATTTTTGCATATATGCGTGTATGGCTGGGGCCTCTATCTTCATTTTGGCGAACACCCGCCCAAATTAAATATTCAAAAACTAATCCACGAAAATTTCCTAAACTATCTGACGCTTTTGGTGCAAAATATGAATAACCCACACCAGGTTGAAAATGTATATCAAAATCCAATACATCATCACGTTGCCATTTTTTGGAAACACGTGTTGTGGTGCGAGTAGTATCTTGTGCTAACACTTCTGAAACATTAGCAAAAAAATAACTTGTTAGAAAAATAGACAAAAAAAAGAGCCTATACATATAAAATGTGTTTTATTTGAGTTAATTTTGTAAAATGTACTCTTAGATACTTTAAGTTTTTCACAATATTACTAAAAAAAACTTTTTTTACACATTTTTTTTTAATTTCTTAATAAAACATAAAAAAATTGTTAATAAAAGTTAAAAATTTATTTAGAAAAACAGCCAGATTGCTACGTAATGACAAAGGTTATTGACTGTTTAATTCCTCATTCCTCATTCTCAATTCCTAATTAAAAATGTTATCACTTCAAAAACTCCAAAATATTGTATTTCAAAAAGAAAAATTTATTTTAGAAAACGAATTTTCTCCTGAAAAATTAGAAAAAATTATTTTAAAAATAAAAAATAATAGAAATTATATTGTTAAAAAAATACAAGAAAACCAAATAATATATGGTGTAAATACAGGTTTTGGAGCAAATGCACACAAAATTATTCCACAACACGAAACCCACGAATTGCAAAGGCGACTTGTGATTTCACACGCTTGCGGTGTGGGCGAAAATCTGCCTTTTGAAGTTATAAGAGGAATGATGCTTTTGCGTGTTTTGGGGCTTATGCAAGGACATTCAGGCATACGTTGGGAAGTGATAGAAAGGCTTATTATGATGTTGAATGAAGAAATTTATCCAGAAGTGCCAGCACAAGGTTCGGTAGGTGCAAGCGGTGATTTGTGTCCTTTGTCGCATATTGCTTGTGCATTGATTGGAGAGGGAAATGTTTTTTTGGGAAAAGAGAATTTAAAAAAAATAAATGCAAAAGAATATTTTGAACAAAATAATATTCCGCTTATTGTCTTGGAAGCAAAAGAAGCATTGGCACTTATCAATGGAACCGCTTTGATGGCTTCTTGGGGTTTGGTTATAAATTATGAAGGAAAAAAACTTTTTTCTTTGATAATGCAATCGTTTGCGTTAGCTTTTGAAGGGCTTTTGGCACGCAATGCTCCTTTTGACGAAAAAATCCATCTTAATCGTCCAAGTAGCAAAGGTCAGGCATTTGTGGCAGAATTTATTAGAAATTGCACCGAAAATTCTACGTTGTTTGGTGTTTCTACTTTGACATTGTTAAAAAATATTCCTAAAAATATATTTGGAATATTGCCAAAAAATATTCAGGAAGAAATTGAATTAGTAAAAAGTGTAAAACAATATGCGTTTTCAAAACATTTTTATCATAACATTTTTGAATTTTCTGAAAAAAATCAAAATATTGAAAATGAAACTTGGGACTCGTGGGAAACTTTTTTTAGGTTAATTGACAAAAAACAAATTCCACAAGATGCGTATTCTGTGCGTTGTAGTCCGCAGGTTTTAGGGGCGAGTTATGATGCTTTGGAGCGTTTGGGCGAGGTTGTTTTAGGTGAAAGTGCAAGTGTAGTGGATAATCCTTTGATTTTTGAGGCGGAGAATGAGGTACTTTCAGGCGGAAATTTTCACGGTGAGCCTTTGGCTTTGGTGTTGGATTATGCCAAAATTGCCCTTGCGGAAATAGGAAGTATCAGCGAAAGGCTTGTAAATAAACTTGTAGATGCTGGGCATAATGATTTTTTGCCTCCTTTTTTGGTGGAAAATGCGGGTCTAAATTCTGGTTTTATGGTTGCACAATATGTTTGTGCTGGGATTGTATCTGAAAATAAAACGCTTGCTCACCCTGATAGCGTGGATAGTATTCCCACGTCTGCCAACCAAGAAGACCACGTAAGTATGGGGGCAAATGCAGGCAGACACGCATATAGAATTTTGGAAAATTTGAAAAAAATAACTGCAATTCTATTATTGGTGTCTGCACAAGCGGTGGATTTGCGTAAAAAACAACTTTCTAAACTTGATTTGGAAATAAAATTAGGTAAAGAAACCGAAAAATTATATCAAAAAATTCGTGAGGTTGTGCCTTATCTAAAAGAAGATAGGTTTCTGCACGAAGATATTAGAAAAATGATTTTGGTGGTAAATGAAATTTAGGTTAAAAAATAGTCAGACCTTCGTAAACTACGGTACAGACTATTTTTTATAAAAACTCCAGAACCTCAAAAAGCTGAAAATGTTTTTTTTGCAAACAAAAAAAATCATCTTGAACGTGTAGATTTCTGACTTTAAAAATATTCAAAATGGAATCTTCCATATTTTTACAATCTTCTTCATTATCAAATTCCATAAAAAAGAAAACCTCAAATTCTTCAAAGTATGTTTTTTGGTTTTCTCTTATAAAAACAGGATTTTGTTTTGTGAAAATTCGGTAATAAGTGGTTTCATTGTCCAAAACAACAATTAGCACAAATACATTTTTTTTAGGAGAATTTTTTTCTAAAAATGAAATTCTCTTTTTGAGTTCAATATTTTCATTTTCCAAAACTTCAATTCTTTTTTCGTTAATTTCTGTTCTTTTTTCGTTTTTGTCCAATCTTTCCAAAATTGTTGTGTAAGCATCACCTATTTTTTCCAATGTAGTTTCATTTTTTGAAATGGCTTGTGAAAGCAAATCAAATTTATCTTCTGCATCATTGTTTGAAGGTTGTTTTGTTGGATTTTTAATAATTTCAAATAATTCTTTTTCGCATTGTAAAAAATAATTTCGCACTTGTTTTCCCTTTTCTGTTTGGGCAAGCATTGCAAAAGATTTGGCACATTCTATAGTCAAAAGTATAACTTCTTTTGGTCTATTTACAGTTCTTTTGCCTTCAATTTGAACCTCCGCCATATGGCGGAGGTTGAAATCTTTTTGAAAAATAAAATTTCTTTCAAGCGTTTTTTTCGCAGTATCTTTGCGTGTGTAATTTAACCACTGAATAAGTTGTTCAAAGTCTACACAAAACTCATTTAATTCACGTTCTATTACACAGTTTTTGATGGCTTGTTTTTCGTCCAATAATAGCATTTCATATTGATTTTCAACGTTTTGCAATAAATCTTGATGATTTAATTCAAAATTTTCTTTACAAATAATCATAAAATCATACATAAAATTGCTTTTTACGCTATTTGCTTTTAAAGATAGATTTATTGCACAATCAAGGGTTAATTTTATACCTTTTTCAGGTCTTCCTTCTTTTGCTTTTTGTGTGGAAAACTGTGTGGAAAACTCTGTGGAAAACTCATCTAAAATCAAAAAATCTTTGTTTTCTTTGAAGAATTTTTTTAAAGTTCTTTTTGCAGAATCTTTACGAGAATATCCTGCCCACTGCCAAAAATTATTAAAATCCACAGGGAATTTTTCTTTAGACAAAAGTGCATTTTCAATCATTTCTTTGATTGAAATTTTTTCATTTTCCGATAAAATTTCGGAATTTTGGAGTTTGTTTTTCATATTTCAGATATGATTTTTGTAAAACAACAGTTTTCTGAAGGAAAATTGTTGTTTTTTTGTATAAAATGGGGTTTAAAATGATATTACAAATTTAAAAAACGTATTTTAAAAAAACAAATATTATTTTATAATTTTTTTCAATAAAAATTTATATTTTAATAAAAAAAATATCTGTAAAATTTTAATAATGTATTTTTTAAAAATGTGGATAACTTTAATTAGAATGTGGATAACTTTCTTTAATTTTTAACCTTTATAAAAAAATGTGGATAACTTTAATTAGAATGTGGATAACTTTCTTTAATTTTTAACCTTTCTAAGAAAATGTGGATAACTTTTATGAAAGAAGGAAAAAACGATATTTTATAACACATTTTTGGT
Organism: Cytophagales bacterium; assembly: GCA_013297825.1. Classification (GTDB taxonomy): domain Bacteria; phylum Bacteroidota; class Bacteroidia; order Cytophagales; family Microscillaceae; genus JAAFIN01. Next base: position 21,857 of record JAAFIN010000041.1, on the reverse strand, counting down.
GTGTGTCTTTTTCAAATCCTTATTTAACTATAAAATTTTGTGGTACATTGTTCTTCCACAAAAATTATCAGATAACCAAATCTTCCATCTTGATTTTTATAAAAAAAACTCATCAATTTTTTTGGATTTGATAAATTTTCTCCTTAAAACTTATACCTCATTTGCAAACGAATATCTGTGCGTGTGTTGCCATTTATTGTTTCGCCTGCACTGCTAATTTGGTCTTGTTTTTGGAATTGAAATTGTGAATATTTTATCCAAAAATCTATTTTTTTATTTACATTGTATTGTGCCAAAAGATAAAAACGCACACCCTCGCCATAATACGCTGGAATACTGAAAAACCACAACACATCTTTCTCAAAAACATATTGGCGATTGTCATAATCATCTGTGCCAAATAACGCATAACGCCCATTTAATCGCAATTTTTTGAGTTTTATACCCAAATCCTGCACAACTGCAAAACCTGATGTTTGGTTTCCTGCAAAATCAAATGTGCTAAATTGTACTCTTGTATTAAAAGAAAATATTTTTTCGGTTTGGAAATCTAAATCCAATATAAAATTTCGTTTTTGGGCTTGTTGCACATTTCTATAATTGGTTGTGCTAATATCTGATGAAAGATTGCGAGCTTTATTTTCTTCACGCATTTGTCCATAAATGGTAATTTTTTTGGAAAAATTATGGGTTAAACGCAATAAATATTCGTAACCTTCCGAAGGTGCATCAACCCTGTAACGCAACCACCCAAATTTGAAATAATCATAATATCCTGCGAATTTCCATTTGCGGTTGTGGGTGTATTTTATGCCCCAATATATGCCTTGTTCGTTTATATTGCGTGTTCCTTCGCTCAACGCATTGCCCCAAAATGTATGAAAATTGCGGTCATAATGCCTCAAATTTAAGGCAAATTCTACTTTGGGTGAAAGGCTTGCGACCATTCCGACAATTCCCCCTTTTCCGCCACTTTTTGAGATAGCTCCTTCTCCAAAAAATGAAATATTTTGCCAAATATACGAGAAATGCGTGCCTATGTTGTAATTTTCTTTGCCTGAAAACTCAAATTGATATAAAATACTGTCTTTTGCATTGCGATAATTGCGTTGAAAATTGACATTATACAAAGTATGCAAATATGTAACGCCAATTTGCAGATTTTTTTTAGGAAAATTCCAAGTAATATCGCCTCCCATTGTTTGCTCTCTGAATTTTCCTTTGCCATTTATTTCGTTTTGGGTGCGGTGTAAGCCTGTTTGTCTGATGCTTTCTAATACACTTTCTATTTCGTTGTCGGTTGTGTCGGTGCTTACAAGTCCATTTCTGGCGGTATTGGAATAAAAAAGCGTTACATCAAGGTTTTTGATAGGATTATACGTAAAAGCACCACCACGCAAATAACCGCTTTCCAAAGTTGCGTTATAAGGTCGCAATCCTAATTGACTTCTGCGTGTTGTTTGGACAGTTTCAGCACCTTTTCCTATCGCAAAACCTGCTGAAAGCAACAAACCCTGCCCTATTTGAAGCTGATAATCGCCCAAAGCAATGGATTTGAATTTACTTTTTTGGGGTTGCACAAAAAAATGGAAAGAAATATAATCCATTCCATAGCGATTGGTGTTTTTGTCCCAAATATATTGTTCTCCTGCGTCTTTTTCCAACGTAAAACCCATACTAAAATCCTGACTTTGGCTAATGCGAAAACGCATATAGGTACGTTCAGGCGAACCTGTATAACGTTGGGAAGTTGTGGCTTCAGGTGTGTAGCCTAAGCGAGTTTCTAAAGTGCGGTCAGTACGCACAAGCAAATATCTGGTATCTGCGTTTTGTATTCTTTGAAGAAGGTTTTGGGAAATATTTTTCCAATTTGAATTATCAATTTCCACAAAAGGCATTAATTTATAAATAATATCCAAATCAAAATTTGGAACACTTTGCAATTCATATACTGAAAGAAAATCGCCAAAAGTAGTTCTGTGTTTTAATAATTCATTGATTTGTAATTGTGATAAAATATAAAGGTTTGCTAAATCGTCTTTTGTGGCACGATTGAGGTCTAAAGGATTGCGATAACGTTGTAATAAATTTTCGTAAACTTCTTCATAATTGAGGTCTTGGTCTTGTACTGCAAAAAGTTCTTGAATAAATAAATCCAAATCAATTTCTGTTTTTGGAAAATTTTGGGAAAAAATATTTGAAGGAAATAAAAAAATTAGAAAAAATAACAAAAATTTGTAAGATTGTTTCATAATAAAGTTAATTATTTTGTTTTTTATAACGTTTAAAATTAAACAAAAACTTTCAAAAAAAATAGTTGTTTGTTATTTTTTGTGTTTTATTGTATTTTTGCATATCATTTCTTTGAATTACCAAAATTGTTTGATTTTTTATGATTGAACATTTATAATTCATAATTTATAATTCATAATTCTCAAATGGGTGTTGCAGAACGCAAAGAGCGTGAAAAATTGGAGCGTAGAAACGCTATTATCGCATCAGCAGAAAAGATTTTTTTTAAAGAAGGCATAGAAAATGCGTCTATGGAGCAAGTTGCCCAAGAAGCAGAACTAAGCAAAGGCACACTTTATCTTTATTTTAAAAGCAAAGAAGAACTTTATCACATTATTATTTTGCGTGGTTTTATTGAACTTCGCAAACGCCTTAGAGAAGCTACACAAGACGAATCTGCAACAGGTTTTGCTCACGTAAAAGCTATTTCAGAGGCTTATATTCAATTTTGTGATGAACATTTGGGCTATTTTAATGCAATTCTTTATTATCAAAATGATAATTTTTCTGCTAAAAGCAGAGAACCCAGCGAAATACAATCGTTAAGAGGCGGAAATGCTGTAATTGAAATTCTTATTCAGGCAATCATAAAAGGCAAAAATGACAATAGCATTTCTGCTAATGTCAATGAAGTGGAAACTGCATTTGTACTTTGGAGCCAACTCACAGGGCTTTTGCAAGTAATTCAACGCAAAATGAGCATTATTACTTATCATTATCGCATCAGACAAAATGACCTTTTTAATGCGTATTTTGTGCTTTTGGAGAAATCACTGAAATAATGGTAAATGAAACAGCCAAAGTCTGAATCAGGATTCACAGAATTTAAGGATTAGCAGGATTAAATACAAATTAAGTTTTTGAAACTTAAACCTTGAACTTTAAACCTTAAACTTCTTTATTCCACACAGTCGCAGATGCTTGTGCAAGCGGTAAAACCAACACATCAGCAATATTGACGTGGGAAGGACGTGTAACCATAAAAGCAATGATTTCAGCAATATCTTCAGCACTCAAAGGCGTGTAACCTTGATACACTTGGCTGGCTTTTTGGGCATCACCTTTAAATCTTACCAAAGAAAATTCTGTTTCTACTGCACCAGGATTTACAACTGAAACTTTGATTTTGTGAGCAACTAAATCCATTCGCATACTTTCACTTAATGCCACAACCGCAGATTTAGAGGCACAATATACATTACCTTTTGGATAATTTTCTTTGCCTGCAATGGAGCCAATATTAACAATATGCCCTTTTTGTTGGTTTATCATTTTTGGAATAATACAATTAGAAACATACAAAAGCCCTTTTACATTGTAATCTATCATTTTTTCCCAATCTTCCACATTTCCATCTTGAATAGTTGAAAGTCCGTGAGCGTTTCCTGCATTATTTACTAAAATATCTATATTTTGCCAATCTTCTTCTAATGAATTGATAGCATTTTCTACTTCCTGACGCACTCCTACATCAAAAGTAAGAATTTTTGTTTTGGTGTGAAATGTATTTTGAATGTGTTGGGCTAAGGTTTCTAAGCGGTCTTTTCTGCGTCCACATATTATCAAATCCATTCCTGCTTTTGCTAATTCTTTGGCGGTTGCTTCGCCTATGCCTGCACTCGCACCTGTGATAAATGCTATCATAAAAAGTTTAAGGTTTAAAAAGTTTAAGGTTTAAATTATTTAATTTTTTGTTTTTAGGTGTTTTTTTTATTTTTACAATACTCTTGGGTGTGCGGGTAAAATACAAACAATATTGTCCATTCCAATTTCAAAAATTGGTTCAGGACAATCTTCTTCTTTCATCACACGAAATATGGTAGGAATACCTTGTCCTTCGGATTGTGCTAATTGCAATTTATTAAAAATATACGCAAAACTTTGATTTCGCCATTTTGGCGTTGCTTTTCCAGCCAAAAATTTATCTTTATCCACGCCCCAATGAAGGCTTCCAGGCGAAATAATTTCTATTCTATCCAAAAAAATCGTTACCCTAATAGGTTCAGGAATTTCATAATCTCTATGCACGATTGCGTTAATAATTGCTTCCTGCAATGCTCTTATAGGATATTTTACTTGATTTGGTTTTGGGTTTGTTTTATCAAAAATAACGTAAGCCTGCGAATTAAGCAATTCCATGGATTTTTTGGCTTGCTCAATGATAGAACCTGTCAATGTATGCCTTTCTGCGGTAGGTTCGCTTCTGTCAATACCTTTATAAATGGACAAAATAATATGCACATCAGGAAAATTGGCAGTAATTGCATTTTTTTTGCCAAATAATAAAAGCGTAAAATTTTTTGGACGTAAAATATTATCTAATTCACTTTTTTTGAACAAAGGAGGCACTAATTCAGCAATTTGGTCTTTATCAGAAAAATAATCTTCAAGAGATTTTTCAGGAAATAATAATTTCATTTCTTGCAAGCTATCTCTGAACAAAAAAATATCTATATCACTTGTTGTTGTATTGGTATTTACTCTTTTATCAAAATATTCTATTTTTTGTTTTTTTACCAAAAGTTGCGAAAGCACACCATTGCGAGCCTCACGTGTTTCTCTGCTCACTCTCACATAATACGCAGTATTTTCGCTACTTCTGTATGAATGAACTTCTGAGGTTGCAATGATAATAAAAACCAAGATTCGTGTTTGTGGATTGTGTGGATTTTCCAATTCTTGGACAATAGGCACAACAGGCGGACTGACACAATCCCTACAATTTTGCAAAACTTTTCCTTCTATTTCTTTTAATTTATTGGCAGTAAGCCCTGTGTATTCCACTTTGGGAAACCCATATTCGTCTTTGGTTTCTTTTGCACCACACACCACATAACCACCGCCAAAATTAGATACATCATTGGCAAATGCTGATATTGTGCGTACAATTTTGATAATAATATTGCTATCTTCTCCGCTTTCTTTCCATTCTACTTTTTCGTTTTCTCTTGTTGCAAGCTCTTTGAGGTCAATGTTGTAATTCATAAAACTTATGGAATTATTTTTAATTTCCTATTCACTTTTAAGATATGTTTTCTTTTCAATACCAATTTTTATCTTCTCAAAAAGTTGTTCCATTAAAAAGTCCACTAAAAAAATAAAACGCCTAATATGCCTGTCTGTAATAACCCCACCATAGATTCCTTTGTGTACAATTTCATTTCGCATTTTTAATAATGATAATGATCCACCGCTTAACTCTCCACGCAAGGGATATATTTTTGTATCTGAAATATCTGAAAAAAATTCTTTTCTGATATCATCAGGCACCTTTTCTGTATTTTTTTCAAATTCGTCAAATTTTTTCAAACAAAACATTTCCAAAAGATAATTTGTAATATCAAAACCCAAATTATCTTTTGTATCAATGATTATAGGAAGTTTTATGGTTTCACTACCAATCCATTTTTTAAGGTTTTCTGTATATTTTGCTTTTCTATTTTTGTCATCTGGATAGTTTTGAATTTTAAAATCAAGATTATATTCCAAACAAAATATTAGAATATTATTATGGATTTCCTTAGTTTTAATTTCTAAAGTATTCAAATATTCCAAATAAAGTTCTAATACTTTTACAGCATAGCCCTCCCAAATAGCATAAATCACAGGAATACTATGCAAAAAAAAGAAATTTTCATCTTCTTGCTCAAATTTGTATTTATATGCTAATCCATCTGGGCTTATTTTTTGGAGTTGGTTTTTTCTTTCAGTTATTTCGTCCTGAATCTCCAAATAAAGTGTTTCTAAATTCATTAGATTTTACCAAAAATTTCGTTAGCAAATTTAATTCTTTTTTTTACCCTTTGAATTTGGTTTTTACCACCATTTCTATTTAAATTTTTATGGTTATTTTTAACCATTTCTATTTTAGCATTTAGTTTTATTGGGTCTATGTTTGCGTAAAAATCCATATTTTTTGAAACGCCAAATACAATAGTATCATAAAATGCAGAAGCAAATTTCCCATCTTTATGTCTAAAAATTTCTTTCCCAAGTGGTGCTAAGATTTTAATGGTATCATGAAAAATATCCTCTTGTTTTTTGTAATCAAAATTTTTATTTTCAAGGCTTTCACGCATAAAGGAATTTAATTGCTGTTCAATACCTTTTTCATTATCTACTTTTCCATAGTTGTTGTGTAGAAATAGAAACCTTAAAATGAGCTGTTGGTCATAAAATTCATTTTTTTCTTTTTCTGGTAATGCAATAAGATTTTGAAAATCCTCATTTTTTGCTAATTTTTCCAAAAAAATATTGAATTTTGGGGAAATATCTCTGTAAATAGCATTGCGGATTTCTTGTGGCTTTAAAGTAGTTCCACCAGTATTTAGCCTATTAAAAAGCTCAAAACGCATATCATAATTACCATTCCAACGGATAACTTCAACCCTACAAGTAGCTCTTTTGATATTAAACCTAATTCCTTGTGAAAGGTCATCACAACCCAGTCCTTTAAGTGCAGATAATCTATCACCTTGCGTTAGTTTCCAATTATTTTTATTCTGAATTTCCTCTTTTTCACTTTTCAAATACCCAAAAAATGACAACACAGTTGATAGTCTTTGTAAACCGTCAACTACTTCCCAAAGCCTATTCCCTTCTCCAACAGGTGACTCCGCCACAAAAATAGGTGGAATGGGAATGCCTAAAATTAAACTTTCTATGAATCTTGTTCTTTGTTCTTTATCCCATTTAAAATTTCTTTGAAAAGCAGGGTTTATTTCTAATTCGCCATCTCTATACATATTGATAAGCTCTCCAAATGATATATCCATTCTATCAGTATGCAAACTGTTTTTTTGGTCGTTTATTTGACTATTCAATAATTCTAAATTTGTTTTTAAAAGTGTGTCCATATATTTTTTATTTTAAAATTTTTATTTAATGTTTTTTACAAAAATACAATTATTTTTTAACTTTACTCAAAAAAAAATCCTACCTTTATTTGTTTTTGGTCATAAAATTGCATAAATTTAGCCAAATTATTATAGACAAAAAAATATAGAAAATTTTTCTTACTACATTATGAATATGACTACCAACATCACTACCACAAAAGGCGATATCTTATTTGAAGGCGTTAATTCTATTGTTTATTTTAGAGAAGAATACCAAGAAATTCAAAGCCCCATTATCATCAAAGTAATGCGGGAAGAAAGACCTACAAATGAACAAATACAAAATTTTTATAATGAATACGAGATTACAAAAGACCTCCCTATCAATGGCATTAGAAAAATATACAAACAAGAAAAATTAGACGGAAAACCTGCCCTCGTGATGCAATACCTTTCTGGTATGGCGTGGAATGAGTTTTTTGATAGCAGACCCCTCCAAATAAAAGAATTTCTTAAAATAGCTATCCAAACCTGCCAAATATTAGGCGAAATCCACCAACACAATATTATTCATAAAGACATCAATGGTAGAAATATTTTTATTACTGATGAAAATGAAGTGAAAATTATTGATTTTGGTATTTCCACAAAAATTAACCTCAAAACCCAAAATCTTGGAAACCCTGAGAAATTGGAAGGTACTTTGTCGTATATTTCGCCTGAACAAACAGGTCGTATGAATCGTGTAGTGGATTATCGCACCGATTTGTATTCCTTAGGCGTTACTTTTTATGAGGTGTTAGCAGGAAGATTGCCATTTATCAGCAATGATGCTATGACGCTTGTTCACGCACACCTTGCCCAAAGCCCAGATTCTCCCCAAAAATATAACCAAAAAATCCCTGATACACTTGCATTTATTATCCTAAAATTGATGCGAAAAAATGCAGAAGACCGTTATCAGTCTGCTTTTGGTTTGAAATATGATTTAGAACAATGTTTGAATGCCTTAGAAGAAAAAAATCACATTCCTAATTTTGAATTGGGAAAACAAGATTTTTCGGGAAAATTACAAATTCCACAAAAATTGTATGGTCGTCAAGCAGAATTAGGGCGATTATTAGACAGTTTTGAACGCACTTGTCAAGGTGCTACCGAATTGATGTTGATTTCAGGATATTCAGGCGTAGGAAAATCTGCACTTGTCCACGAAATTCATAAACCTGTTACCGAAAGACGTGGTTATTTTATAGAAGGAAAATTTGACCAATTCCAAAAAAATATTCCTTATTCTGCTTGGACACAAGCCTTAAAAGGTTTTGTAAATATTCTTTTGACCGAAAATGCCCAAAATTTGGAGAAATGGAAAGCAAAAATAATGCGTGCTGTGGGCAAAAATGGGCAGGTTTTGATGGAAATTATACCAGATTTGGAATATATTATTGGCGAACAACCTGAACTTACAGAACTTGGTGGCACAGAAGCCCAAAATAGGTTTAATTATGTTTTCCAAAATTTTATCAATACTATTTCAAGAGCAGAACACCCTCTTGTGATTTTTATTGATGATTGGCAATGGGCAGATTCTGGTTCTTTGAATTTGTTAAAATTGATTTTGACAAATTGCAATGAAGATTATTTATTTCTCTTAGGGGCATATCGTGATAATGAAGTAGGACATTCGCACCAATTTTCAATGATTTTGGACGAATTAAAAGCAGAAAAAATAGAAGTTCAAAATCTTGAAATTGGAAATCTTGCCAAAGAAAATTTGGAAGAACTTTTAACTGATACGTTGCACCTTCCAATGGCTGAAATATGCCCTTTGGCAGAATTGATAAGTGAAAAAACGCACGGAAATGCGTTTTTTGTTACGCAAATGCTCAAAACTCTGCACGAAGAACAAGCCTTGTTTTTTGACTTTGAACACAAACGTTGGAGCTGGGATTTGGAACGCATTAAATCCTTGAATATTTCGGATAATGTGGTTACTCTGATGGCAAGCAAAATCAAAAAATTATCTGCTAATACGCAAGCAGTGTTAGAACTTGCGTCTTGTATTGGCAATAGATTTGATATGCTAACTTTGCAACTAATGCACCAACGTAGCGGACTTGCGGAAGTGGTTGCACCTCAAAATGCTATCCAAGAGGCTTTAACTGACGGTTTGGTAATTCCATTAGACCAAAATTACAAATTTGCACACGACCGCATACAACAAGCAGTTTATAGCCTTATTTCTGAAAAAAGAAAAGCAGAAAATCACCTAAAAATTGGTTTCTTGTTGGTGGAAAGTGTCCACGAGGATGAAATAGAAGAATATATTTTTGATATTGTTAATCAAATAAATCAAGGGCTTTCTTTGATTACAGATGTAGAAAAGAAAAAATATATTGCTTCGCTTAATCTTACCGCAGGCAAAAAATCCAGAGATGCAGGTGCTTACAAACCAGCTTTTGAATATTTGGAAACTGCAATTTCGTTGCTTTCTGAAAAAAGTTGGGAAACCGATTATCAAACTACACTTGCGATATATGCGTGTATCGTGGAAACTGCATTTTTGAAAGGTGATTTTGCAACTTCTGAACAATACATAAATGTTCTTTTGGAAAATGCCCAAACTACACCTGACAAAATGCCTGCTTTTGAGATAATGATGCAATATCATATCGCACAAGGCAACCAACAAAAAGCAATAGAAGTGGGTTTGCAGGTGGTTGAATTGCTCAATGTTACCTTAGTAGAAGAATTATCTGAAAAATTAGACCCTGAATTATTGTATAATCTTCCTAAAATGACCAACGCAGATATTATGTCTGCAATGGAAATTATGGACAGTGTAATTACGCCTGCGTGGGCGAGTGATGGGGTTTTGTTTCGCAAAATAACCTACACAATGGTAGATTTGTCGGTAAAATACGGAAATTGTGCCTCCTCTTGCGTAGGATATGCTTTTTATGGTGGATTATTGTGTGGAGATTTTGGGGAAATAGAAATCGGTTACAAATTTGGAAAATTAGCAACAAGTCTTTTAGATACTTTTGATGCGAAATTTTTTAGGGCAAAAGTAGATAATTTGTATATTTCTACTGTAATGCACTGGAAAGAGCCATTAAGAGCATTAAGAAAACCATATTTTGATGCTATACAAATTGGTTTGGAAACAGGAGAATTAGAATTTGCGTGTTATAATATTGCAGAAAGTTGCCATTATCATTTTCTAATGGGTTTGGATTTGGATAGTTTGGCACTCAAATTTGAGAAAGATTTAGACCTTATTTGGCAATTAAAACAAGAATTTCATACGCATTATCTTACCCCTTGGCAACAAATGATAGCCAATTTGTTGGATTATGTGCCAGAACCTACGCATTTGTCAGGGGAATTTTTTCAAGAAAATCTACATTTAGAAAATTTTGAAAAAGATAACCAAAATATGCTTGCTTTTGTAACATATCAAGCAAAAAGTATGCTTGCGTTGTATTTTTGGGACATTGAAAAAGCCTTTCAATTTACCCAAAAAACCACAAGTTTTAAAGAAGGTGCTATTGGAATGTTTCATTTGCCTGTTTTCAATTTCTTTGATTCCATTATCAGAGGGCTTTATTTTTCAGAAATTACAGATGCAGAAAGTAAAACAAAATTACTTTCACAAATTACCATAAACCAAAAAGAACTTTATAATTGGGCAAAAACTTCCCCAGAAAATCACTTACACCGTTATTTTTTAGTGCAAGCAGAAGTTATGCGACTTTCAGGGCAGGTTTTGCAAGCAATGGATTATTACGACCAGGCAATAAAAACCGCTCAAAAAAATAAATTTGCACAAGATGAAGCCCTTGCTTCTGAACTTTCTGCAAGATTTTATTTTCAAATTGGAAAAGAAAAAATCGGAAAAATATACATTACTGATGCACATCATTTGTACCAACTTTGGGGAGCAAAAGCAAAATGGGAACATTTGGAACGACAATTCCCTAATCTGTTTTTGTCAAAAAGTACCGCAATCGCAAGTGGCACTATTACAAATAATACCATAATGGCAGGTTCAGGCTCGTCATCAGGAATTAGTTTGGATAAAAACTCCATCATAAAAGCCTCTCAAACACTTTCAGGCGAAGTAGTTTTAGAAAATCTTTTAGAAAAAATGATGAAAATTGTGATTGAAAATGCTGGTGCGCAAAAAGGACTTTTTATTCTCCAACGCAAAGGTGGTTGGGTAATAGAAGCAGAAGCTCATATTGACCAAGAAGAAGTATTAGCACGCCAATCTATTCCGATTGAACAAGTAGATGGACTTTCTGACACGCCAAAACTTTCAAGCGGTGTGATAAATTATGTTATTCGCACTCGTGAAACGATTGTGTTGGGTGATGCCTCCAACGAAAGAAGTATGATAGGTGCAACTTATGTGCAGAAAGTTCAACCAAAATCTGTGCTTTGTATGCCTTTGATTTATCAAGGAAAATTATCAGGAATTTTGTATTTAGAAAATAATCTTACAACTGATGCTTTTACGCCTGATAGGTTAGAAATATTAGAAATGCTTTCTGCACAAGTTACAATTTCCATTCAAAATGCCCTTTTATACGAAAATTTGGAGGAAAAAGTAAAAGAACGCACAATGGAAGTAATGGAACAAAAAGAAATTATTGAGAAAAAAAATTCAGATATTACATCAAGTATCAATTATGCAAAACGCATTCAAGACGCTACTTTGCCACGCCTTGAACGTGTAAAACAGCTTTTGCCTGATAGTTTTATTTTGTTTAAGCCTCGTGATATTGTGTCAGGTGATTTTTATTGGCTGACCGAAACCGAACCTGCACCTATTTATGAAGAAGTTACGCAAGGCGAAATTTCACAACAAATATTAAAAGGCTATACCAACGAAAAAATAATTGTTACGGTGTCAGACTGCACAGGACACGGTGTGCCTGGTGCGTTTATGAGTATGACAGGAATGCACCTTTTGAATGAAATTGTGGAATTAAAGGGTTTTACTGCACCAAATTTAATTTTGGAGGAACTGCACAAAGGCGTGAGAAATGCCCTCAAACAAGCTGAAAGTGAAAATCGTGATGGTATGGATATGGCGTTGTGTAGCATTGACCGCAAGGCGGGCATTGTGGAAATTTCCGCAGCAAAAAATCCTGTCGTTTATATCCAAAATGGCGAACTTACGGAACTTAAAGCGGATAAAATGCCCATAGGAGGATTACAAAAAGAAAGTTATCGTGCTTTTACCAATAATATTCTTAAAATAAAAGACGACAAAGGTAATCCAATTCCTACAATGCTTTATTTGTTTTCTGATGGCTACCAAGACCAATTTGGCGGAATGGACGACAGAAAATTTATGATAAAACACCTCAAAAATCTCTTTTTCAAAATCCATTTATTGCCTCTACAAGACCAATATCGTGTTTTGGACGAAACACTCAAAGATTGGATGCAAGGACACAAACAACTTGATGATATTATTGTGATGGGAATTAGGTTGTAAATTAGGAATTAGGAATGGGGAATTAGGAATGAAACAGCCATTTTTTTAGAATGTGGCTGTTTTTTTGTGATTTTTGTGGTATTTTTACTGTTTTAAAAGCATTTTTCTAACACTAACAATGGAGAAAATATGATATATAAAAATTTACGAAATTTATATGATTTGGCTTTTGGTCAATATTATTTTGAAGGCAGATATTATGTTGATAATAAAAAAGATTCTCTTTTGACATCTTTTTTTAAGGGATATTTAACATCAGATAAAAAACTGGCAGGGTATATCCAACAATATCTATGGCGATATTATGATATAAACCCTGATAAAAATTCCTGTTTTGAGCAAATAGACCATTACGCTTTTGAAAAAGGGCTTGATTGGGACAAAGGGTTTATGAAGTTGATGCAGGATATTATAGACAAATCTCCTGAAGAAGAAGATTGTTGGGGTATGGGTAAAAATAAAAAAGTCCTTCAATTTAAAAAAAGGCCTATCTATGTTTATGATGAAATAGCAGACCTTATACCAGAAGTAATTGAACACACATATTCATCTATTCAACTTAAAAATGGTTTTATAGTTAATATAGGCGATACAATAGAGCTTTCAGATAAAATTGGAGAGGATTATAAAAAAACTAAATTTTATGATATTAATATCAGAAATCCATCTTGGGAATTATTTTATCCTTCGGAAAAAGATTTTAAATATATTTCCTTTTATTATAAAGGAGATAATTTAACCCCACCTTTTAGACCAAATAACCTGATTCCTCCTTTCAATTTTGGAAGAGTTTGGAGATTATTTAGCAACAGTAAATCTCTTATTAAATATATTTCTATTCAAAATGAAACTATTTTTTTATATACAGATTTCTTCAAAATTGATATAGAAAAAGCATTAGAAGAAAAAGAAATTGAATTTCTGCAAAATAATGATATTCCTTTAGTTTTGAATAACTTTTCTCTTTTTATTTATGAAATTCAAGAGTGTGGGGAAAATTTTCGTACACCAAAAAAAATGTCAGATATGCTGAAATTATTGGATTATTGGTGTTTTTTTCTATTTTCAGTATTCAAAAAAAGTTGGCAAAGTGCTGGTATTTCTATGGGTGGATGGCACAAAACCATTTAGTCTGCATTAGTGCAAGACTTCAGTCTTGTACCTATCATTCTGAAAGTCTCCGACTTTCTGCCCGAAGGGCAACTGCATTGGTGCAAGACTTCAGTCTTGTACCTATCATTCCGAAAGTCTCCAACTTTCTGTCCGCAAGGGCAACTATCATACAAACAGCACACATACAAACAAGGCACACATCACTAAGTTTTTTTGATTGTGAAAACCAAATCTTTCGCTAACTTTAACTGACAAGTTGCCCTTGTGGGCAGAAAGTCAGAGACTTTCAGAATAATAAGTCCAAATCAGAAATTTGAACTAAATCATGGTTTTTTTTGTTTTTTTCACAAAGGACACAAAATATATGAAACTATTGATACTTTTTATAATATTATTCCTTGTGAATTGTGAAACAAGAGATAATTACACGACACCTGAATTTTTGACAGAAAAAATTATTTGTGTAAGGTTACACAATTCTAATACTCATTATGTGTCTAATACCCGTTATGCGGTAAAAGGAGTTGATTTTGATTTCTCTTATGATAAACCAAGTGGAAAATATGGAATAATAAACATAAATGATGTTACTTTTAACGAAATTGTTGTTGGACAAACATTTAATCTTACAGGGAAATATAAATTCAAAGCATTACGATTGGAAAAATGTGGGCAAGATATGTGTTTGTATATCCAAAGGGTTTTTACTAAGAAAAGTTAAATGATTTTTTTTCTCCGTTGTCAGTGTTTAAAAAAATGTAAGCACAAAAGTAAAAAATAACTTTCCAAAAGTAAAATACATTTTTTGCTACCAACAACTACACAATAAGTCCAAATCAGAGATTTGGACTAAGTCGTGTTTTTTTTGAATATTTGGACTAAATGGGGGAGTGAGGTGGAAATGGGTTGAGGAGGTAAAAGACAAAAAATATTAGAAATTACACTTATTTATAACTTCCTGAGTAATATATATGAAAGTCAGGCGAAGATGCTTTTATTTTTTCGTATTCTTTTAACCATTCTGCTTTATTTTTTTTATTTGTGTTATTAAAATCATAATCAAGTATTTCTATTGACAAATGTTTGAATTTGGGTAAAAAAAATTGGTACAAAACAGAATAATCGTCTAATATCGTACAATCCAACCGCAAATATTTTAATCTTGACAACTTATGTATGTTTTGAGATATTTTTTTTTCAGAAATATTTGTGACTGAAATGTCTAAATGCCCTAAATTTTGCATTTCAAACAAAGGGTCAAGTCCATCTGAATTATCTATATGATTATATTGTAAAGTTAAATAATATAATTCTTTTAACTGTGTCAGTTCTTTAGGCAAATTTTTTAGCTTTCCACAAACAATACTCAAAGCCCTTAACTCAGTTGGATATTGGATATCATTTGGAATTCCACCTAAAGTTACATTATTTTTTTTAATTTGAATATGGTTAAAACCATCATAAGTGATGTCTTTAAAATGAAATTTACCACCAAATTCATTAGCACTACTCCCAAAACACAAATAAAGAACTTCCAATTTTTTAAAATTATAGATTTTACCATTTACACAATCAAATTTTTTTGTTACTATGGTCAAATGATTTAAATTAGAAAATTCTCTAAAATTTTGAATTTTACAAATAGAATCCTCATTCAATTCTATTCTTTTGATTTTTTTACTTTCTTTCTCTGATTGGGATTGGGCATACACAATTAAAGATATGATTGTGAAACCATAGATAAGAAAGAGTATGAAAAACTTATCTTTTTGTTGCAACATTATTTGTTATTTGGTCAGGGTTAAGATTAGGAATTTTATTTATCTTTTCTCCGTTGTCAGTGTTTAAAAAAATGTAAGCACAAAAGTAAAAAATAACTTTCCAAAAGTAAATACAAACTACACACAAGACTTTTTCGCTGAGTTGTTGGTGGAAAAATCTGCGTGAGCATTTGGAATTAATTTTTGATGTAGTTTTTGCAATATTTTTATAGTTGTAAAAGTATTTTTCTAAGACCAATAACGGACAAAAAGATTTTTTAGAAAAACCATTTTAGATAATTATTTTGCTTTTTCTTCTTCATCTTTTTCTTCTTCTTTCATTATTTGCACAGAAAGCGAAAAAAGGCTATGTGTGTCATCAATTTCTTTATATTCTACTTTTAGTGGTGTGTCAGAGGTCAAAGCAACTTGTATAAGCCCAATACCTGCACCTTTGCTACGCTCACGTTGGGGCGCACTGCGTTGCTCACGTTTGTATTCACGCAAAGCATCTCTGTCCATAGAATTGATTATTTTGCAACTTTCTACCAATTCCTGAATGTAACTATTTTCTACCAAATTACCACACGAAAACGTATAATGTTCTGCCATTTGGGTAATGAGAATAGAACCAATACTATCGTGGCGATTGTTGAACAAAGTTTTTTCAGCAGAATAATATAAAATATTTTGGGCAAGTTCCATAAATATTGCAAAAATTTTTCTGCTGGCTTTTGGGTCATTAGAAAATTTACTACGAATATCTTTGCTGATTTCTGCCAAAATCACATCACTTACAGGTCCTTTGTAGGAAATTAAAACGCTTTTTTGAGAAGTAAGTGCATAATAATCAAATAAGCTAAATTCTTTTTCTATCATAATTTTGTTAGGTTTTTTTTTGATGGAATTAAATTTGGTTATACCTAAATCAAAATGGTTTTCCGAGAAATTTAACTTTTGGAGGGTTTAAAACCCTCCAAAAGTTTTTATTAAGTGTTTTTTTTTAATTCATTACCAAAAAAAATAAAATTCTTAATTTTTTGTAAAACTAAGAATTTTATTTGAAAATAAGAATTTTTAAATAGCTTGATTTTTTTATAAAAATTAAGTTATGTTTAATGCTTTTTTGACAAAATCAATTTCTACTTCAAACAAATCTGCAATTTCTTCAAGATTCATACCTTTTTGATGTGCTTTTATGATATGTTTTTCAAGCGTTTTTTTTTCGCCATTTTTTTCGCCATTTTTTTCGCCATTTTTTTCGCCTTCTAAATAAAAAGCATCTTTTTTGAGGTCAAATGTAAGTGCCATAAAATCAATTAATTTCTAATATTTTTTTGACAAAATCAATTGTTACTTCAAACAAATCTGCAATTTCTTGGAGATTCATTCCTTGTTTATATACTTTTTTAATAGGTTTTTCAAGAGCATCTTCAAAACCTTCTAAATAAAAAGCATCTTTTTTTACGTCAAATGTGAGTGCCATATTCCTGAGTGTGGATAAAATAATTGGTTGTAAATCATTAATTTTACTAAGCGTAGAAAGTTGCGTGATGTATTTATCACGCACATTCGTATTTTTAAAACGTGGATTTTCTTGGCTTATTGTTACAATTCTTTCAATGATTTTTTTGATAACATCTTCAGGTTTTTCTTTTCCAAAATCAGCTAAAATTGCCAAAATTGCAAATTCAGGGTCTTCATTTTCCAAAAAAACCGAATAATGTTTTTCTTTTAGGCTTATAATTTCATACCAAAAAAATACATTATGAAACTCAACTCTTGGTTTCATATTCATTTTTTCATCTCCCACAAATAATACAAGCTGATAAACAGGCACTTCGTATTTTCGTACAAGCATTGCCATATATTCCAGCATACGAAGGTGCATTTTTGCGTCATTTTTTGTTTGAATTTCCAAATGAATAATGTATTTTTTGCCTTCTGTTTCGTGTATTCTCAAAAAATCAGGTTTTCGCTCCAATGTTGTTTGTAGGCTTTCTGTAATTTCTTTCAGATTTTCCCATTCAGGCTCAAAACCAAAATATTCTTTCATTAGAGGCAAAAAACTCATTGCAATATTTTCTTTAAAAATTTTATCAAAAACATTGTTTCTTTCTTCTTCTTTGGATATTTCTTCTTTATTTTTTTCCATTTACTAAAAAACTTTTAGCATCTCCAACACTGTATAAACCGCCACACCGCCAAAATACCCAAGTGTTGCAGGAAGTGTGATGCGTTTTACATACCAAAAAAAGCTAATTTTTTCCATACCCATCACCGCTACACCTGCTGCTGAACCAATAATTAACAAACTTCCACCTGTGCCAGCACAATATGCCAAAAATATCCATAAACTGTGGTCAGTAGGATATTTTGTAAGTTCGTACATACCTTGCACCGCAGCCACAAGAGGCACATTGTCAATCACCGCAGAAGCCAAACCAATTGTTACAATGATAAGATTTTGATTACCTATTGTTTTATTCATCCATTCAGCCAAAGCGTGCAAAAGCCCTGTTGATTGCAAACTACCAATCGCCACCAAAATACCTAAAAAGAATAAAATACTTGATGAATCAATTCTTGAAAGTGCGTGATTTACAGATTTGTGATGACCTATTTCTTGGTCTTTTTCGCTATTTAACACCTCTGAAACTACCCAAATTACACCCAAACCAAACAAAATTCCCATATAAGGCGGTAAATGTGTAAGGACTTTCAAAACAGGTACAAACAACAACGCACCCAAACCTACTATAAGCATAATCATACTATTGCGAGGATTTTCCATTTTGGTTGGTGTGCCTGTGTCTTCCAAATTGCCTTTCATAGAAAATGACAACCAAATCACAGGAATAATTACTGAAACCAAACTTGGCAAAATCAATACATACATTACCTTCACCGCAGAAATTTGCTCCCCAATCCACAACATAGTCGTTGTAACATCACCAATAGGCGACCACGCCCCACCTGCATTTGCTGCGATTATCACAATACCAGCATAAAGTTGTCGTAATTCTATATTTTTAACCAATTTTCTAAGCAATGACACCATCACAATCGCAGTAGTGAGATTGTCCAATGCTGACGAAAGAAAAAACGTAATAAATGCCAACACCCACAACAACGTAACCGCACTTTTTGTCCGTATTTGGTCGGTAATTATCCTAAAACCTTCGTGTGCATCTACCAATTCCACAATAGTCATTGCTCCTAACAAGAAGAATAATATTTGGGAAATTTCTGATAAATGATGTGCAAGATGACCATTTACTACTTTATATTGATGGTGTTCTGCTACAATATAGATAATCCAACACAAAACACCTGTAAGCAACGCAGAGGCAGTTTTATTGATATTGACGGTGTGTTCCAACGTAATAAGCAAGTAGCCTATTACAAAAACAACCACCATAAGCGTAAGGAATGTCATAATTAAAAGTTAATAGTGATAAAGGTTGTAACGATTTATTTGTTTTGAGGTTTATATTTTTAAAAAAAATTAAACAAAAATAAAATTTAATATTAAAATTTTTTTAAACTTTTTAAGGTGTCAAAGATATTAGAGATTTTTAAATATCCAAATTGTATTTTTAAAAAAACGTAATTATTTACAAAAAAAAATTCAAAAAATACAAAAAACATTTTTAAATCTTTGTTTTTTGGCATTACTTCAAATAAATTGCAAAAAAATCAAACAAAATTATTTATGAAAAAAATAGCTTTTATTTTCGCTTTTTTATTACTCTCTCTTTGTATAACAGAAGGCTTATTTGCTCAAAGATTTCAAGATTGTAGCGGACAAGCAATGTCATCAATGGCTTTTCAATCACGCAAACAACAAATTGCACAAGTACGTGATTTTCAAAGATTACAACTCGCAAAACAACTTTTGCAAGAAACTTGTCTGCTTTCTTCGCAAGTTAAAGAAATTGTTGAATTATTTGGTGATGATTTTGCGAAATTAGATTTTGCAAAAAATGCGTATTTGCGTACCATTGACCGCCCAAATTTTTATGAAGTATATAATGGATTTACGTATTTTTCTACGGTGTTTATGTTGCACGATTATGTAGATTTTACACGTGGAGCATACAATCCAAATGATAATCCAAATCCTTCAAATCCAATAAACCCAAACCCTACAAATCCTACAAGAGTTGTAAGTTTTCCAAATCATTTTTACCCAAATCCTGCCAATTATCAAGGCACTATCAAATGTAATTCGCCTGTAAATGAAAATACTTTTATGCAAATGGCACAAGAAGTATTTAATTTTAATGATGAAAATGCACGTGTAGGCAGATTAAATGAATTATTGCAATCAAATTGTTATACAACTTCACAAGTAATGCGTTTTGCGTCATTGATTGCAGAAAATAATCGTTTGAGTTATTTGAAAATTGCTTACAACAAAGTGTTTGATGCAAATAACTACAATCAAACTACCCAACTTTTTCTTAATCAAGCTAACCAACAAAGTATTTTGACATTTATCCAACAAGATGGTGGTTTTGTGCCAAATAATCCTTCTAATCCTGTAAAT
Organism: Cytophagales bacterium; assembly: GCA_013297825.1. GTDB lineage: Bacteria > Bacteroidota > Bacteroidia > Cytophagales > Microscillaceae > JAAFIN01. Next base: position 1,796 of record JAAFIN010000041.1, on the reverse strand, counting down.
CCAAATCCAGCTTGTAGCGTTCCCAACGCTGATTTTGAGGATATGCGTACTCGCATTAACAAAGAAAGTTTTCCAAATACACGTTTAAATCTTGCAAAAACAATTATTCGTACACGCACTTGTTTTTCAGTAACTCAAATTCGTACACTTGTTACGCTTATGCGTCAGGATAATGAACGCCTTGATTTGGCAAAATTTGCTTATGATTATTGCAATCAACCTGAACGCATCAATTATTTTCAATTAAGTGATGTATTTACATTCAATCGTGCAAAAGAGGATTTTATGGCATTTTTACAAACGAAAAGATAAGTTTTTTTTAATGTTGAATGGTAAATGTTGAATGATAAATAAAGAATGATAAATGATAAATGTTGAATGATAAATGAAACAACCATAAAAAAAAGATTTTTCAAATGTAAAATTTGAAAAATCTTTTTTTGTAAAAATTTCTTAATTATTAATTCCTAATTCTTAATTCTTGACTATTTTTTTCTGGCACTTTTCCAAAAACCTTTTCCAAACGTTTTTGTGGCGTGAGAAAAAACATATAAACTACTGCAAGCATAATTAAAGCACGCACCAAAAGCAATTTTGTGCTTTCAAATTGTGTAATATTATCTGCAATTCGCAAAGCAAACAACAACAAAATAACCAATGCAAGATTTGCATAACTTGCTATTTTTAGCATCTCTTGTCCGCCTTCTGTCAAACTAAGTTTGAAAAACAAACCTATCACACCAAACAGAACCACAAAATAAGTTCCTGAAACCAGATATTTTGAAATGCCTTCTGAAAGGAAATCATAACCTTGTTGGTGTGGCAAAGTAATATACATTAAATACACCACAGCCAAAAAACCAATTCCAAAACCTAATATCCATTCTCCGAAAGCTGGTAATTTGGCAAGTTTTAGGAAAAAGCCAATTAAACTAAATGCAATTCCTGCAGTTTCAAGATAAAAAAAACGTTCTTTTTTCATATTGTTATTTTAAAAAAAAGCAAATTTACGAAAATAAAAATCAGAAAATTTATAACTAAAATTTTTTTATTTATTTTGAAATCCACACTACATTCATTTTGAAATCTTTAACAAAGAAAAAACAAAAAATATTTTTTAATCTTATTTTATTTTTCTAATTTTCCAAAAAATTAAATTTTTTAACTAAAAAAAAAACATATTTTCTTATGAAAAAAATTATCATTTCCACAATAGCATTTTTGCTATTTATTTCTACCAATGTTTTCGCACAAGCAAAAGGTACATCTGACAAAGATATTGCTAATAAACTTTGTGATTGTATTGAAAAATCGTTTGCACAATATCCACAAATTATGCGTGATATGATTGTTGAGATGGGCGAAATAGGCGAGGAAAAAGCACAGCAAAAATTTCAAGCTAAATTTGCAAAACTTAATCCAAAAGAAAAAGAAAAAGTTGAAAAGGCAATGAATATAGAACCTACTGCAGCATTGCAAAAAAATTGTGGTGAAACTACTAAAATAATGGACAAAAAAAATAAAGGAAGTGAAGCAAGTGCTAAAAAAATCCTTTCGCACATGGAAAAAATGCAAAATTGCAAAATAGGAGTTGCAATTATGAAAGCTGGTTTGAAACAATAAAAGTTTTAATATAAAAAAGCCTTGCAAAATCATTTGTAAGGCTTTTTTTTTTTTTGTATAAAAATACAAATAAAAGATGAATTTATTTATTTTTTTTCTTAGCAATTACTTTGCTAAGTACTAATCTTTACTAATTTTTTTGAAAGGAAAATTTTATTTCATTGCTTGTGCAA
>JAAFIN010000040.1 GCA_013297825.1 Cytophagales bacterium | reverse complement strand
AATTTTATAAAAAAAAAAACTTAAAAACCAACGGAAACTATGAAGTTACCCTTCATACTTTTTGTGGTAAATTTCCTTTCACTGTTATAAAAACAAAACAAGTTGAACAACATAAAATTAACTTTTTTGATGAAAAAAGTGAATATGGTACATATCATTTTAGCAAACCACTTATTTTATTTGGCTTAAAATATTCAACAAAAATGAGTTATAAAAATGTTGAAGATTTGATTTCAGAAGTTTGTTATGGGTCATTTATGAGTGACAGAACATTACAAAACTTAGTTGTAAAAAAGGCTAAAAGTATAAGCATTTCACAAGAAAAAATGATAAATAATGGGATAGAAAAAATGAATAAAAATACTGAAATAGATAGTTTTGAAGATGTTTCATCAGAAAAAATCACAGAATATACTTATTTTTGTGATGATGTAATGGTAAAGTTTCAGAAGGAAAAAAGAAATAAAATTAAAAATAATGATTTAAACAAAAATTCGGATAATAATATAGAAGAAAAAGAAAAAATAACGACTGAAGTATTAAAAAACGAAGGTTTGAAAACTAATTTTATTCATAAAAAGCATAAAAAAGGCAAGAAAGAAAGAAAATTTACTTCAATTCGTGTTGGAATGCTTGAAAATTTAGAAGGTAATTTTTCAACAATTTTATCAGGTTTTGGTGTAAATAATATTAAACATACACAAGTAATTTTAAAAAACACTTTTGGAAATAAAAAAATAAAAATAGTGGCAATAACTGATGGTGCAACAAGCATAAAAAATGATTTATCAGAAATGTTTGGGCAAAATTATACCCATATTTTAGATTGGTATCATCTTGAAAAAAAAGTATATCAAACCATGAGTATGATAAGTGAGAAAGGAAAAAAAGATGATGATTGTAAAAAAATATTACATTATTTGTGGTATGGTAAAACAGAAAATGCACTTATTTATTTAAATAATATTACACCTAAACAACAAGATAAAAAAGAGATGTTGATCACTTATTTTACTAAAAATCAAGCCCTTATAATTGATTATGATACACACAAAAAAGAAAATAAAACTATTGGAAGTGGTAGATGTGAAAAAGAAAATGATGTTTTAGTGGCTAAAAGGCAAAAAAATAAAACAATGGCTTGGTCTGAAAATGGTTCTTTGGCTTTAGCTTTGGTTACACAATATTTTAGTGAAAATGATTCATTTAATTTAAAAGTTGAAAAAATTGAATCAAAAAAACAATAACCATTTTTTACAAACTCACAATTTTTTTTGCAACGCATTTTTCACAGAAACAAAATCTTAATTAAAATCCTGTGTATCTTATAAATCCTGTTCCAAAATCCTGCTCAAAACAACAAATTAGGAAAAGGTGTTTTATATTTTTTACTGCCTTTTCTGCGATATTTTGGGCGAGCTTTGTCTGTTTTTAAGATAAAAGAAACTTCGTGTCCGCCTCCTGTAAATTGTGCAAAACCACCCAAACCAGCTTCATAACTATACATAAAAACCATATTTTGGTATTCAAAACCAAATAAACTTACCAAAGCACCGCCATAACCTTTTCTTATTGGAATATCTTTATAATAAAATCCCAAAATCAAAGGGCTTAAATATGCTTGCAAACCTACATTTAACATTTGAAAATCCCCCTGCCTTACATATTGAAAATTAGGCATAAATGAACCTGTGTAATCATAAGGATTTTTTTGGTTGCGAAATTTGAATGTTTTTTTAAAACCACCTTGAATAGATATTTTTCTGTTCAAAATATCTGTTCCTCCTGTCCAGCTTACATTTGGTTGGTTTAAATGATGCACCGCAACACCCAAAAAAGCATTTTCACCATACAAAACCATTCCTGAACCTGTATCAAAATAATTTATATTAAGATTTCTGATACCTGCAGTTTCTTGTGTATTGTTGCCTGTATAGCCTTGTGTGGTGAGTTGGTCGCCAAAAATCAATTTGTAATAATCTACATATCTATTGCCATAACCCACTTGTAAGCCCATTCGCAAACCTGCTTGGCTATTCAAACGCAAATCGTAGGCATAACTTAATTGGATTTGGTCATTTTTTACGCCTGCACTTCCTGCCCTATCACCCAATACATAAATTCCCAAACCACTTTTTATTTTTGGGAGATATTGGTCATAACTTGTTTGATAGGTTACAAAATCACCAGGCAATTTTGCCCATTGGCTTCTATAATTAAACAAAAATCGCCCTTCTGTGGTTGTGCCTGTGAGTGCAGGATTGAGCGAAAGCGGAGAAGCCAAAAAATGTGCATTTTGAGGGTCTTGGGCGAATAAAAAGCCAAAGCCCCCCAGCCCCCAAAGGGGGAGGAAAAAACATAGTTTAATCCAAGAAAATTTATTAAATTTTTTAAAAAAATTACACATTTTTAATGTATTTATACAAAATTAAAACATACTAAAAGTATGTTTTACAGATTTTAACTTTTGGAGGGTTTTAAAACCCTCCAAAAGTTTTTGATAAGTTTTTTTTAAACTATAAAACACACTAAAAGTGTGTTCTACAGATTTTTATTAAACCTTAAACTTTGAATCTTAAACCCCAACGTGTTTTTCTGCTTCTATCAAAAGTTTATTTTTGTCAATAGAAACCACGCCCACGTGTTCGCAAACTAATCCACCCGCCAAATTCGCTAAACGTGAAGCAATCACAGGCGAAAGCCCAACCGCAAGCGAAACCGCAACCACACTTATAACCGTATCACCTGCACCTGACACATCAGCAATACTGCGGAGATGTGCGGTTTCAGTATAAACAAGGTCATTCCCCAACAATAAAATCCCTCTTTCTGACAATGTAACTAACGCAAAATCTACGTTTAAAGTATCTTTCAATAATTGCACCGCATTTTGTAGTTCTTGGTTGTTGGCAACATTAAACTCAATTTTTAAGCCTTCTTTGAGTTCTTTGAGGTTTGGCTTAAAAAATGTTGCATTTTTATAATGTAAAAAATTGCGTTTTTTGGGGTCAACTACTGTTGGAATTTGGTGTTTTTTGGCAAGTGAAATTGTTTTTTCAATAAGTTCAGCATCAAGAACGCCTTTGTCATAATCCTCAAAAATTACCACCTGACACGCAGGCAATAACATTTGGATTTTTTCCCAAAGTGCATTTTTTTCATCTGAATTAAGCGGTGTAGTGATTTCAGCATCAAGCCTCAATATGTGTTGATGACCGCTAATAACTCGGTGTTTGATGGTTGTAGGGCGTGCATTGCTGGTAATAATGCCATCTTTTTGGAGATTGTGATTTTCCAAAAGTGAAAAAAAATCATTTTTTTCTGGGTCTTCTCCTATTACCGCACAAAGAATAGGCGTAGCACCAAGTGCCTGAATATTCATTGCAACATTCGCAGCACCACCCAAACGTTTTTCGCTTTTTTTGATTTCTACAATCGGAACAGGTGCTTCAGGTGATATGCGATTAACAGCACCCCAAAGGTACGAATCTATCATTACGTCCCCAATTATGAGAACTTTAACGTCATTAAATTGTTTAAATTTTTCGAATAACACAACAGACAAGTTTAAGAGTTTAAAAGTTTAAGGTTTAAAAAATTCAAAAAACAAAAATGTATCATTCTGAAAGAATATGGTTTTGTTTCACAAAAATACATATAAAAAAAGGAAAAAATAAATTTTTTATTTTTGGTTTTGTGGTAGTTTTGTATTTTATTATTGAAAAAATATTTAAAATTATGCTAAATTTTGAAATAAGGAACAAGATTAAAATAACTTCGCCTTTTTATTCCCCACGTTTCACGTGGGGTTACTATTGTTAAACCCTTTCAGGGTTTTATAAGATGAATTTATTTAATTCCTTTTCCTAAACAGGTATATTTTACCACCTTTTATTATTTTGACTATTGTATCAGTTGCTATATTGATTGATACAAAATCGTCTTATGTACAAATATTAACCCCATTACTTACAATTTTTATTATTGCAAGTTTTTTTTATTTTGTACTAATTTTTATATTGGGGAAAATCATAAAAAATGACTTTGTTGCTATTTCTATAAATATTGGTCTTGTTATTTCTTTGATAGGTTTTTTATTACGTGTGATGCGTTGGCCAGGTGGATTTTTACAAATAAATATTGGTTTTTTATTGCTATTTTTAGGTTTTGTTGTTGTTTTTCTAAACAAAATAAAAATTTAGTTATATTTTTTAGTATAATTAATTTTAATTTGTTCAAACAAAAAAAAGCCTCAAAATTTAAAAATTTTGAGGCTTTTTCCAATCTTAAAAATTAGTGATGATGGTCATCTTCGTCGTGATGATGCCCTTGATTTTCATTATTTGCACCCATTTTATTATTTTTAATGTGTTTTGGTACGCCTTTCAAATCCCACACAAGCCCAAACCACGACCAAACTTTTAGCACATAATACGTAATATCAATTTCCCACCAAAAAAATCCTGCTTTTGCAGAAGTTTCATAATAATGGTGATTATTATGCCAACCTTCACCAAGCGTAATAAGTGCAAGCCAAATACTATTTCGTGATTCATCACCTGTGTAATAGCGTTGTCTGCCTATTTTGTGCATCAGCGAATTGATGGAAAAAGTACCGTGATACAAAATAACGGTGCTTAGAAAAAATCCTACAACCAACGTAGACCAACCACTTGTAAAAATACCCAAAAATTCGCCCCCACTATTCACAAGTCCGCCTGAAATCATTACCAAAGTTGCCAACACAAAAGGCGGAAACCAATAATGGCGGTCAATCCAACGCAATTCAGGGAATTTGGCATAATCTGCTATCAAACCATAATTTGTTTTGATAAAATCCTTGCTCACAATCCACCCAATATGCGAGTACCAAAAACCATATATTTTGGCTGAATGTGGGTCAGCAGGCGTATCACTGTGGCGGTGATGTACTCTGTGATTAGATGCCCACCACAAAACCCCTTTTTGTAAAGAAGTTTCTGCAAAAAATGCAATCACAAACTGAAACCAGCGAGAAGTTTTGAAACTTCGGTGCGAAAAATAACGGTGATAACCCGCAGTGATAAAAAACATTCTGAAAAAATACAATGAAAAACAAAGTATCCAATCAAATAATGTAGCACCTGTCCATATAAGCCCTATTGGTACAAGATGCAAAATAAGCATACCCACACCATAGCGTATATTGGACGCTCTTTCGCCAGGAGGCGTTTGTGTGGTTTCTGCTGGAATTTCGTAAGCAGTTTTTTTTGGTTGTTCCATGCGATAAAAATAATAGGTAATTAGTAAAAAGTAGTAAGGAAAGAGGAATTAGGTGTCAGGAAATAAGTATCAGGAATCAGAAATTAAGAATTAAACTTTGAACCTTAAACTTTGAACTTTTTAAACCTTAAACTTTAGACTTTTGAACCTTAAACTTTAAACTTTTTAAACTTTTTAAACTTTTTTATAATGTTCTATATTTAGTAATTCCACCAAGTACATTGCGTACATTGGTAAAACCTTTGCTTTGAAGGAATTTTTGAGCTTGTCCGCTTCTACCTCCTGACTTGCAATGAATGATAATTTCGTCTTCTTTCCAGGCTTCCAAATCTCCCAATTTGTTGGGAAGTTCGCCCAAAGGAATAAGCATAGCACCAAGATTATCTTGGTCAAATTCCCATTCTTCTCGCACATCAATAAAATGGAATTTTTCGCCTGCTTCAAGGCGTTGTTTCAATTCTACTACTTCTATATCCATATTAGAAAAAAAATATTAAAAAATAATTAAGAAAGTTTATTTTGGACAAATAGTTTTTTGAATAACTAATGATACAATAATGCAACATAGTTGCAAGTGTATTTTCGTTTGCGAAGATATATGCTTTTTTTTAGAAATAAAATTTATTTTTAAATTTTTCTAAATAATTCTAAATAATAATTTGGATTCATAAGCTACAACGAAACTATATAGTAAATATGTATTTTTTTATGGAAAATAAAATAAAATTTTATAAAATAAAAAATTATAAAAATAATATACGTATAATTTTACATTAAAATATCATTCATATTTATAAAAACACACAATTTTCCTGGCTGTTTTGTATTTTTATCTTTTTTCAAATGATTTATCATTTTTTATCTAAATATAAAATATTTTTTTTGTGTATGTTTTTTATCTGTATGTTTTTTATATTTGTGTATGTTTTTTATATTTGCGTGTGTTTTTTTTATAAAAAATCAATTTCGCAATTATCATAAAATAATATAATTTTTATCAAACAAAAGAATTTATAAAAATTCCAAACAAATATATGGCAGTAAAAATATTGATGCCCAAAATGTCAGATACAATGACTGAAGGCGTAATAGCAACTTGGCACAAAAAAATAGGCGATACAGTAAAGAAAAATGAACTTTTGGCAGAAATAGAAACTGACAAGGCAACAATGGAATATGAAGCTGAAATCGCAGGGACTGTATTACACCTCGCTCCTGAAAAAACTGCTGTACCCATTGATGGCTTAATTGCTATTATTGGCAATCCAAATGAGGATTTTTCTGCACTGCTTAATGGTGGAACTTCCATACAAAAAACTACAATACAAGAAACTACACCACAAGAAACAAAAATTGCAGAAACAACAACTTCAGTTGCAACTACAATCACGATTACCAACGCAAAAGTAATCACAATGCCAAAAATGTCAGATACAATGACCGAAGGTGTAGTTGCAAATTGGACAAAAAAAGTAGGGGATTTTGTGAAAAAAAATGAGGTTTTGGCAGAAATAGAAACTGACAAGGCAACTATGGAATACGAATCTTACGAACAAGGCACGCTTTTGTATGTGGCAGTGGAAAAAGGTCAAGCAGTAAAAATTGACGATTTGCTTTGTATCGTAGGCGAAGCTGGTGCAGATTACAAAACCCTTATCGCACAATTTAATGCAAATAAAGGCGGTGCAGTTATTCAAAATGAAGCACCAAAAACAGAAGTTCAAAGCACTTCCAATGCAAATGTTGCACAAAATACGCCTTCACAAGCAAGCAATGCCAATGATAGAATAAAAATATCGCCTTTGGCAAAAAAAATGGCAGAAGATAAAGGTTTTGATATTCATAAAATAACAGGTTCAGGCGAAAATGGCAGAATTATCAAACAAGATATTGATAATTACAAGCCAGCACAAGAAATTTCTCCAAAATATGATGCTCCACCAAAAAATACAGTTTCTGCTACGAATGTAAGCATAGGACAAGAGCAATATGAGGAAATTCCTGTATCACAAATGCGTAAAACCATTGCGAAACGCCTTGCAGAAAGCAAATTTACTGCACCGCATTTTTACCTCACAATGGCAATAGAAATGGACAAAGCAATAGAAGCACGTAACCAAATGAATACAGTGCCTAATGTCAAAATTTCGTTTAATGATATGGTTGTAAAAGCTACTGCAATGGCTTTAAAACAACACCCTGCGGTTAATTCTGCGTGGTTGGGCGACAAAATCCGCATCAATCACCACGTACATATTGGCGTTGCGGTTGCGGTAGAAGATGGTTTATTGGTGCCTGTGATTAGATTTGCTGACCAAAAATCACTTTCTCAAATATCAGCAGAAACCAAAGACCTTGCAGGAAAAGCTAAAAACAAAAAACTACAACCTGCAGATTGGTCAGGCAATACATTTTCTATTTCTAACTTGGGAATGTTTGGCATTGATGAATTTACTGCGATTATCAATCCGCCTGATGCGTGTATTTTGGCAGTTGGGGCAATTCAAGAAACTGTTATTGTGAAAGATGGACAAATGAAAGCAGGTAACATTATGAAAGTTACGCTTTCTTGCGACCACAGAGTTGTAGATGGTGCAACAGGTTCAGCATTTTTGAAAAGCCTCAAAGACCTTTTGGAAGCACCTGTAAAAATGTTGGTTTAAGGTTTAAAGTTCAAGGTTTAAGGTTTAAAATATAAAAACGTCTTATTTTTTCAAAAATAAGACGTTTTTTTTGGCTGTTTCATTTATCATTCAACATTTATCATTCAACATTTATCATTCAACATTTATCATTCAACATTTATCATTCAACATTTATCATTCAACATTTATCATTCAACATTAATAAGAAAATTCATCTTTTTTTTCTTCTTTTTTCTCAGGAATAGCAATATAAAGTCCATCTTCACGCAACTCTGTATCAAAAAGGATTAAATCAGCAGTTTTGCGACTTTTGGTTTCTTTGCCTGTTTTTGTATCATAACAATATTGGTGTAAAGCACACACGATATCACCTTCAAAAGACAATGTTCCTTTGCTAAGTTTTACGCCCAAATGTGGGCATTTATCCAAAGATGCAAAAAAACCTTTGGTATTTTTACCAAAACAAATATTTTGGTTGGATATTTTTGCGTGATAAAGTTCATTTTGGGCAAAATTATGAGGTTCTTCATGAAGAAGATGCCAAATTAAATTCGTAGTATTATTCATAAATATCAATTTTTTCAAATTTAAAAAACGTTGACAAAAAAACGCTGGTACAAAAAAATTATAAATAAAATTGGCAATAAATGATTTTTTTTCATTTATTGCCAATAGAACAAAAAGAAAATCAATTTGTTTCAAATTTTAATTGATGTATTCTTTTCCTTTTTTATCAATGTAAAATCTTTTATTATTTTTTACCACACGAGCAATTCCTCTGTTAAAATCCATTTCAATTTCAGCGTATTGTGGTGCAATCACTGTTTTACCTGTTACATCAGCAAAGCCCCAATTATTACCTTCTCTGAAAGCTACTAATCCGTCCCCAAAACTACGTACTTCTGCAAATTTTGGTGGAATATTCACAATACCTGTAATATCCACAAAGCCCCATTTGTTGCTTATTAAAATTGCAGCGTGTTTTTCTTTAAAAGGTTTTGTGCTGGCATATTGTGTTTTTATCCTCAAAGTACCTTTATCATCTACCCAACCCTCTTGGTTATTTTGTCTTACACGAGCAAGACCATTGCTAAAACCTTCGTCATCAGTATTTTGATATTTGAATTGGATTGCTTCTGCACCTTTTTTGTCAATAAAACCCCATTTAAGACTTTTGTAAGCACGTGCCAAACCACCTGAAAAATCTTTTACACTTTCAAATTGCAAAGGAATTACTACTTTACCTGTTTTATCCACAAAACCCCATTTTCCACCTGTTTGTATCGCACCCATACCTTCCCTCATAGGTTGAACAGATTGATATTTAGGTTCCACAATGTATTTATTTTGTTTGATGTCCCAATATCCACCAAGTCCTGTGCCATCTTCTTTGTAATTGATAACATCAATAATGCCTTCCTCGCTTATTTCAGTAATGTTGTCATATTTACAAGCAACTACTTCTTTACCTGTGATGTCAATTACACCATATTGTGGTTTTTCGTCAGGTTCTTCGCCTTCTTTTGCAGGTAATTTTACACGCAAACCAACTACAGCATAATTGCCATTAAAATCTTTCACATCAAAATATTTAGGTGCAACAATTACTTTGCCTGTGCGGTCAATAAAACCCCATTTTGCATCACTATCTTTTCCTTGCATTACTGCAGCAATTAAATTGTATTCTTCTGTAAAAGTAGTATCTTTTTGGTTAGGTTTTTTGGTTTTTGGGTCAATGATGGGTTTTCCTTTTGGGTCTTTTACATCAATTTTTATGGTTTTTTTGCGTACCAATGGCTTGAATGGGCGTACATTGTCAAAACTACCAGGAATACCAGAAAAAGACCATTTTTCGCCTTTGAGTGTAGGAATTGGGTCGCCTTGTGGTGTCAAATCTACTTTTTTAGGGTCTTTGGGGTCAGTTTTTTTTACTTCGGTTTTAGGGTCAGTTTTTTTAGGGTCGGTTTTCTTTGGGTCAGTTTTAGGGTCAGTTTTTTTAGGGTCAGTCTTTTTTGGGTCAGTCTTTTTTGGGTCAGTTTTTCCGCCTTGTGCATTGATGTTAGGCGAAATGGTTAGAAAAAATAAAAAAATAGCTAAAAAAGCAAAAGATTTATTGATATTTTTCATAAAAAAATAGAAAATTTTATAAAAATTGTTTTTATAAAAAGAGGTAATTTGTGTTTCAGGAGAAATACAGTCAATTTTTGTGTTCATATTTAAAAAATTGATTAAATGTGTTTGTGCATAATCTTGTTGTATCATTATTTAATATGCCAAAAATATGCTAAACTTTTGTAATAGTTTGAATTTTAAAAATTAAAATGAAAATTATTTTTTTTTGATAGTTTTATAGTTAAAAAAGAAATTAAATTATTTATTTTAATACATATATAAAGTTTATTTAATTTTTTTTGCAAATTTGTAGCTTATTTTTGAATTTCTACTAAATTTTTCACAAAATAATAAATTTTATACAAATAAAAATATTTTTTACATAGATTATTATACAATTTTAAAATTTATACCTTAAAACTAAAAAACGCATTACTAAAAAAAACAATTAACTGATTTACTATCTACCAAATATTATTTTGATATTTTTCTCTTAGATACGTATTCAATGAAAAAATATTTGTTTTTTTTGAGCCTTTAACAAATAATTAAAAAATGGTGAATGATAAATGGTAAATGGAACAGCCAAATAAGAGCAGGATTTACAGGATTTTAAGATTAGCAGGATTAAATACAAATTAAACCTTAAACCTAATATGCTCAAAAGCTCAAAAAATTGGCTCAAAAATTCAATTAAAAAATATGTAATACATTGATAATCAATACATTACAAAAAAATAGAACTTAAACATTGGGTCAAAAATTTACTATTCTGAGCATATTACCTTAAACCTTGAACTTTGAACCTTAAACTTTTGAAATTTTAAACCTTGAACTTTTGAACCTTAAACTTTGAACTTTTGAACCTTGAACTTTTGAACCTTGAACTTTTAAACTTTGAACTTTGAAATAAAACTTCCGATTTTTGAAGGGCCTTTTGACCTTTTATTATTTTTTATTGAGCGTGAAGAATTGGATATTTATGATATTCCGATTGCTAAAATTACCAAAGATTTTTTGGATTATATTCACCAATTAGAACAGATGAACATTGAAGTAGCAAGTGAATTTATTTATGTTGCTGCAACGCTTATGCGCATCAAAGCCCAAATGCTTTTGCCTCAAACGCCACAAGAACCCAACGCAGAAGGCGACCCACGCAAGGAACTTGTAAATGCTTTGTTGGAATATCAGCGTTATAAATCGGTGTTGCCAATGCTGGAAGAACTTGAATTAAAACAACTTCACAGAGAAAAACGTGGTAATATCCTTTCAGAAATTATGCCTTTGGCAGAATCACAACAAACGGAAATGGAAATGTACCGTTTGGATATGTATAAATTACTTAGAGTTTATGAACAGGTTTTGCAAAAATATGACCTTCGCCAAAAACAAGAAAATGCAGTCCATACCATTGTGCCATACCCTTACACGATTGAAAGCCAAAAATTATATATTTTGAAATTATTGGAAACCAAAACAGAAATTACGTTTTGGGAAATTATAGAAAATATCCCTTTGAAAATTGCGATTATTTATAATTTTTTGGCAATATTGGAATTGCTACAAAATCAAATGATTTTTCTTGTTTTGGGTAATGATTATAACGATTTTTTATTAAAAAAATACAGTGCAGAGTTAGAACTTTCTTTGGTTGATTAAAAAATTAGTATGAATTTATTTGAGGCATTTTGGCGAAGTATATTTCCAGAATTTTGTTTGGCTTGCCACGCTACACTTTTGCGTGGTGAAGAATTGTTATGTTTGGATTGCAAATTGGAACTTCCACACACAGATTACACCACAGACAAAGAAAATCCACTTTATTTGAGATTTTCGCCTCATATTGACATAAAAAATGCTTTTGCATTGTGGTATTTTAACAAAGAAGGCATTGTTCAAACGCTTCTTCACAACCTAAAATACCATAATCACCCTGAAATTAGCCATTATGCAGGAATTTCTTTGGGTGAAAATCTCAAAAAATACGATTTTAAAACTCAAATTGACAGCGTAATTCCTGTTCCGCTTCATTCTGCTCGCAAACGACAACGTGGTTATAACCAAAGTGCAGGTTTTGCACAAGGCATTGCAGAAATATTGGAAATTCAATGGTCTGATGATTGGGTTATTCGCAACAAAGCCACACAAACACAAACTAAAAAAAATCAAGAAGAACGAAAAAAAAATGTTGATGGTATTTTTTTAGTAAAAGATTTTACGCATATCAAAGATAAAAATGTGCTTGTGGTTGATGATGTTATCACAACAGGTGCAACGCTTTTGTCATTTATGAACACTTTGCGTGAAGCTGGTGCAAAAAATCTTTTTGTGGCTTGTATTGCAATGGCAGTACAAAATTAATGATAAATGGTAAATGGTGAATGGTAAATGGTAAATGGTAAATGAAACAGCCAACAGCCTTTTTTTTTAATCTGGCTATTCTGGTTTTTTATTTTTCCTGATTACTGACACCTTCTTACTGACACCTTTTTCCTGATTACTAACACCTTTTTCCTGATTACTGACATCTGTTTCCTGAATTAAAAAATCACAAATTTCTTTCAATTCGCATACATCACATTTAGGTTTGCGAGCAACGCAGGTGTATCTTCCGTGCAGAATAAGCCAATGATGTGCAACAGCAATGTGTTCTTCGGGAATGTAAGAAACAAGCTCTTTTTCAACTGCCAAAGGTGTATTTGCGTCCATAGAAACCAATCCAATCCTACGAGAAACCCTAAAAACGTGTGTATCAACTGCCATACGAGGCTGATGATACACCACAGAAGCCACTACGTTGGCGGTTTTTCGTCCAACGCCTGGCAATTTTTGGAGGTCGTCCAAATCAGAAGGCACTTCAGAATTAAATTTTTCAAGCAACATTTTACCCAAACCTAATAAATGTTTGCTTTTATTATTAGGAAAAGAAATACTCTTGATATAAGAAAAAACTTCATCAAAATTACTTTCTGCCAAATCCTGTGGTGTAACAAAACGCTTAAATAACGCAGGTGTAACCATATTTACACGCTTGTCGGTGCATTGTGCAGAAAGCACAACCGCCATTACAAGCTGAAAAGGATTGTTATAAGATAATTCTGTTTCTGCGTTTGGGCTATTTTTTGTAAAATAATCAATCAAAAAATCGTATTTGGATTGTCTGTTCAAAGTTCAAAAATTCAAAACCCATATAATACGTCAAAGTATCTTTGATAGAGGCATCTTTTTTGAGCATAACAGGCGTGAGGCGAATATCTTTTCCAATAAATCTACCAAATTCATCAGGAGAAATCTCGCCCAAACCTTTAAAACGTGTGATTTCAGGATTGGGTCCTAATTTTTTAATGGCATTTTGGCGTTCTTTGTCGTCATAACAATAAATCGTTTGTTTTTTGTTTCTTACCCTAAAAAGTGGTGTTTCCAAAATATAAACGTGTCCCTGTTTTACCAAATCAGGGAAAAATTGCAAGAAAAACGTCAAAAGCAACAACCTAATGTGCATACCATCTACGTCAGCATCTGTTGCAACCACTACCTTGCTATAACGCAGATTTTCAATACTTTCTTCTATGTCCAAAGCGTGTTGAAGCAAATTAAATTCTTCATTTTGATACACGATTTTTTTGGTCAATCCAAAACAATTTAAAGGCTTTCCACGCAACGAAAACACAGCTTGTGTAGCCACATCTCTTGCTTTGGTGATAGAACCACTCGCAGAATCGCCCTCTGTGATAAACAAAGTTGTATTATAACGTTGTTCTTTTTTCAAATCTGTAAAATGCACTGTACAATCTCTTAATTTTTTATTATGAAGATTGGCTTTTTTTGCTTTTTCGTTAGCAAGTTTTCTAATACCTGAAATGTCCTTACGTTCTTTTTCAGATTGTAAAATACGTTTTTGGAGAGCATCACGCACATCTGGGTTCATGTGCAGGAATTTATCCAATTCATTTTTAATAAAATCATTTACAAAACTTCTAATGGTAGTGCCTCCATTTGGTGTAAGGTGCAAAGAACCCAATTTTGTTTTGGTTTGTGATTCAAATACAGGTTCTTGAACCCTAATGCTTATTGCTGCGACCATAGATGCACGCACATCAGCAGGGTCATATTCTTTTTTATAAAAATCTCTAACCGTTTTTACAACTGCCTCCCTGTACGCTGCAAGGTGCGTACCGCCTTGTGTGGTATTTTGTCCATTTACAAATGAGTAATATTCTTCGCCATATTGATTTCCGTGTGTGATAGCAATTTCAATATCTGTGCCTTTGAAGTGCATAATTGGGTAGCGAATTTCTGCTTCATTGGTTTTATTTTTTAATAAATCCAAAAGACCATTTTTAGAAAAATATTCTTTTCCATTATAAAAAATTTTTAGTCCTGCATTCAGATACGCATAATTCCAAATCAATTCTTCCAAAAATTCAGGTTGAAATTTGTAGCCTTCAAATACTTCTTCGTCAGGCTCAAACATTATCATTGTACCGTCTTTTTCTTTGGTAGGCACGATTTCAGATTCTTTTAACAAAATTCCTTGCGTAAATTCTGCACTTTTAGTTTCACCATTGCGAAATGCTTGTACTTTAAAATACCTTGAAAGGGCATTAGTTGCCTTCGCTCCTACGCCATTAAGCCCTACGGATTTTTGGAAGGCTTCGCTGTCATATTTTCCGCCTGTATTGATTTTAGAAACGCAATCCACCACTTTTCCAAGCGGAATACCACGCCCATAATCACGCACAGAAACCATATCATCAGAGATTTTTATTTCAATATGTTTGCCAAAACCCATCATATATTCGTCTATAGAATTATCCATAATTTCTTTGGCAAGAATATAAATACCATCATCAGGCGAAGTGCCATTGCCAAGTTTCCCGATATACATACCTGGACGTTTGCGAATATGCTCACGCCAGTCAAGGGTTTTGATATTATCTTCGGTGTAGGTAGAAGTGGAAGTATTCATATAATTTATTTTATATTTTATCGTGTGTTTATTTTGGTGGTAATTTTACTCTTAAAAAATGAGCAGTATTTTTATTTTATAATAATTTTTGTTTAATTTTTTACAAAAATAAGCATTTTTTTTTAATTCCTATATTTTTTTAGAAAAAAAATAAAAAAAATCTTCTTTTCATTTAATAGTTTTTATCCTTTGTTGGTGTTCTAAGCAAAAAAAACTGCAATGTTGTTGTATGTTTGGAAAAATGTAAGCACAATGCAATTATACATCTAATACCCAAAAAAGCACAAAAGATAGTATTGTTACAAATGTAAAAGCATTTTTCGTTACCAACAATGCAGAAAAAGTGCTTTTTAACGATTTTTAACCAATCTTTATAGTTATAAAAAATGTCTAAAAATAAATTTTACAATTAAAAAAAAGGTCTGTACCGTAGTTTGCGAAAGTCTGACCTTTTTTCGTCTACTAAAATTTGTGGTTAAAAATCTCAAAAAGTATCGTCAGACCTTAGTAAATTATGGTACAGACGATATTTTTTGAAATTTATGCAGTTTTTAGTATGTATATTTTTTATTAAGTAATGTGTTGTAAATAAAATCTTAATTTTATATTTTTAATATTTATTGAAAAATAGGCATAAATGCCTATTCTATACATATCTTTTATGTTTTTATATAAAGAATAGGCATTTATACCTATCCTCGTTGAATGAGTTTGATAATAAATAAAAATAAAATAGGAAGTTATTTATAACGTATTCCTAATTATGTAACAAAAAAGCTATGTGTGCAGTAATCATTAATAAAAAAAATATTTTTCTTTGGAAGTTATTTTTTAATTTTGAATTTTCATTTTCTAAACAAAACTAAATAAAAACATCTATTTTTATGAATGAAATCACACCAATATCACAAAACCCAAAAAATGCAGAAGTATTGTATGAAATATTGGGTAAGGCTATTAAAGACGAAAGAAAAACTATCCAAGAAGCCATAAACATCGCAGTATCACAAGGATTTGAAGAAGAAAAAGCAAAATATATAGCAGATTTGATTTCAAATGCAAAAAATAATGTCATAAAATATAATGGGAATGTATTAAAATTTTTGTATATTGCAACAGGTATTTTTGTATTGTTGGCAACTTTTGGATTTTCGTTTTATCTTGCATATAACTCTCATGAGTTTGAAAAAACAGGAAAAACAGACGTATATATTCCAATTTGGGCAGTTTTATTTGGCATAGGACTGATTGCTAAAGGGATTTTAACGAAAGGCGAAAAGTATGAAGTCAAATAGGTATTAGTAGCCATTCTTCCAAGTTTTATCCTTGTTGGTGTTCTAAACGAAAAAAAACCACACCGTTATTGCGTGTTTAGAAAAATACAAGCACAATGCAATTATGTATTTATTACTATACAATTTTTCAAAAGTATTGTTTAAAATGCAATAAAAGCATTTTTTTATACTAATTACTCAAAATATCTTTATTGAAGTCATTATTTTAGCTTTAAAAATGAAATGAAGGAGTAATTATATCTTTGATTGTTTGGTAATTTTTCAAAATATTGTGAAATATTCATTTTAAAGCATTTTTTTTTATTATTTTAATTTTTGTATAGTAATAAAAATGGTTGTCTGACAATTTTTGTGGAGTTACAAACCTATAAGGTTTTTAAAAACCTTATAGATTTGATTATCAATATTCTATATTAACTGGGAACTGCGGAAATTTTTTAAAAGTGCATTAAAAATAAAGATATAACGTTTTGTGTTGCAATCTATTGTAGCATAATTTTCAGAAAAGCAGGCTGTGTCATTCCGTAGGAATTTGGCTGTTTCTTACACAAGAACAGCAAAACAGCCAGATTCTTTCAGAATGGACACAATTATTTTGCTTGTTTGACGATAAAAATTTAGTTATTTATTTTTATAAAAAGCCATTTAAAAAGCAATCAAAATAGTTTTTTTGACTTTTCCGTAGTTCCCAGTAAATAATAAAATCTATTTTTAGAACATAACACTTCTGCCCTTTCCCTTACTACTGTTCAATAAACGTTAAAATGTCTGACATTATCATTTATTTTCGTTTAAACCTATAAGGTTTTAAAAACCTTATAGGTTTAGACAACCGACAAATTAATATTTATTGAACACTACTTTCCCCCTGATACTTTTCCCCATTTTCGCTCAAAAATCAGTAATAATATCAGGATTATTTGTTTTTACAGCAGTTTTTTGGGCAGATTTACCCAAATCAATAAAGTGCAAAGTATCACCAGATTTGATAGGTAAATCAGGTTGGGAAGATACAGGCTCAAAAAGATGGCTATCAGGGTGTTCTATAAAAAGTGGCACCATACGCTTTTGTTTGTTGCTAAAAGCAATAAAACGCTCTGTATTTTCAGCATTATCCACAAGAATTTTATCAATTTCAGGGCTATTAAAAAGTATTTTTTGCAAAGCAGAAAAATGCCAATTTACACTTCTAAAAAGGATATTTTCAGGCAACGAAAGGCTTGCAGATTGTGCTTCTTTTTTGGAAATAAGCCTAAAAGCGTGTTTTTCGCCCAATTCATATTCAAATAATTTGCAGGCTTTTACATTCACTTCATCATCATCACTCAACGCCAAAAATTGCCCATATCTGCCCAAATCCAGCATATCAATCGTCTTTTTTTCCAAAATATTTCCTTGATAAACAGGGTGAATTAATTCATCTTTTGGAATGTGGCGTAATTTTGCCTCATCAGTAAGCAACACAGGAATACGTTGTTTTGTAAAATATTGTGCAAAAAACAATCCCACAGGATTATCGCCCAATATAATTACGCCTGTTGGTTCATTATTTTGTTGTAATTTTTCAGAAAGGAAAAAACGCATCATATAACCCGCACTTATACTCGTAACAACCGCCATTACCACAAGAGCAACGAATATTTTGCCATCTATTAGTCCAGCTTGCAATGCCAAAGTTGCTAATATAATTTCCATTGCTCCCCTTGCATTCATCGCAGAGCCTACCGCTAAAGCCTCATCTTTTTTAAATCCTCCCCAATATGCACCCAATCCACAACCTACTATTTTGCCAAAAAACGCCAAAACAAGTATTAAAATAACCAAAATAATATTAAAATCAGCAATAAAATTTACTTTTAAGCCAATAGACACAAAAAACAACGGTGCAAATATATTAGTAACAAAATCGTGTATAATTTCTTTAGTTTTTTTGCTCATATGAATAGAATCTCCCACCGCAATTCCCACAATAAATGACCCAAATATGGCGTGAATACCTGCATATTCAGTGAATGCTGCACCCAAAAAACACAAGGTAATCGTAAATGACAAAATTCCACCAGGAAACGACAAATGTTGATTTATCCAAGGAAGAATATTATCCAAAATCCTTTTTCCGATGGTTATCATTATTAAGGCAAAAGCAATCACAGAAAACATTGTAAAAGCAATTTTTTCACCATGAATACCCTCTTGCATCATACCCAACAGCACCGAAAAAATCATCCAACCCAAAAAATCATCTATCATTGCAGAGGCAATTACCAACATTCCCAGCGAAGATTTAAAAAGTCCCATATCCATCAACGTTCTCGCAATCACAGGCAAGGCACTTATAGATAAGGCAGTTCCTAAAAATAACGCAAAAATCAACTGTTTTTCCCAACTTACATTAAACAAACTTGGAAACGCATAACAAACCCCAAAACCACACGCAAAAGGCACAATAATACCCATCATACTCGTAATTACAGCCCTTTTTCCTTGTCCAAATATCAAAGGTAATTCCACTTCCAAACCTGCAATAAACAACAACAATATCACTGACATACTTGTAATTGCGTGCAGTGCGATAGGATTGTTACCTTGTTTTGGAAATAAATTTCCAAAAAATTCAGGAAAGACCATACCCAAAATGGTGGGACCTAATAAAATTCCTGCAATAATTTCGCCTACTACTTGCGGTTGTTTCAGTTTTTTGGCAATTTCTCCAAAAAAACGCCCACAAATAAGCATCAAACTTAATTGCAAAAAGAAAATAATAAGTTGGTGATGGTTGAGTTGTTGCATATTACAGATTTTGTAATGATATTTTTTTACAAAGATAAAATCTTTCTCTAAATCGCAAATAGATAAATATCAAATTTAGCGAAATAATTTTTTTTGACAAATTTTTACTAAAATTTTATTCTTTAATAATTTTTGTAAAAAAAGGAAAAAATATTCTGTAATTTTATAGAGATATAGATATTTTTTACACAAAACAGTTATATTACCACAAAATAACAACATAATATAAAAATATGTTCTACAAAAATTGTCAGACAACCAAAAAGATTATCTGACAATTTTTATGGGAAATAAAGATTTTTATGTAAAAAAATATTTTAATATTTAATGATTTTTTTTATTGTTTTTGCATTTTCACTTTCAATGCTTACAAAATATATTCCTGAAGCATATTGCGATATATCCAAGGCAAAAGTTTCCAAATCATTGATATACTCAAAATTTGATATTATTTTCCCTTCTTTGCTTGTGATACTTATTTTTACTTTCCCATATTTTGGGTCTGAAATATCAAAAAATATTTTTTCTTTTGCAGGATTAGGGTATATTTTCACTAATTTTGAGAAATTAGCATCTTCTGTTGGTGTGGTTTGAATGAGTACTATGTTTGAATTATTAGATTTTATGTTATTTGTACTTTGTACTGCTCTTACACGACAAAAATATCTGGTTAGCCAATTAACATTTTCAACTACAATGCTATTATTGTTTACTATTCTGTTTTGATAATTATTAACAAAATTAGTAAAATTTTGGTCAGTTGCAACATCTAACTCGTAATAGCTAACATTAGGTATTTGATTCCAAGTAAGATTAAAACTGCTTTGGGTAATGGCAGAACCCTGTTGAACAATAGGCTCAGGTAATAATACTTGAAAATTACCATACGTTACAGTTGATTGACAAGAAGATGGATTTATTGCTTTTATGGTAAAATTAAATGTGCCTGCTTCTGAAGGAATACCTCTAATTGCACCTATGCTTGTAAGTACCAAACCTTGTGGTAACGTTCCGTTTTGCACACTCCACGTAAGTGTGCCTATTAAACCAGATGGTGATACATAGTAATTGTAAGGTTTTCCAACTACAGGATTAGGCAGAGTACTTGGTGCTAAACTTGGAATATTTGGACATACTACATTGATTGTATATTCTTTTCTGAGCGGACAAATATCAATATTATCATTTCCAACAACAACAACATTGTAAGTACCAAGAGGCGCATTAACTATTCCAGAAATATTTAAACCTTGTGTTGTTTGTGTGTATGATAACCCTCCTATTGTTTGTGTTTGAATATTGTCAAACCAAAGGTTTTTGATAGGATTGGTAGATATAAATTGATTATAAGAAGCTCCTTGTATCGCATCAGGTAAAACAGAAGGTAAATATGTTATAATTTCGCATATTCGTAAATTAAATGATTTACTTGTGGTACATCCATTAGTTTGTGTTACAGTAATTGAAATCCAATAACTACCCACAATTGATTGGTTGGTATTTCCTGTTATGCTAAAATCAGGGTTAAATGTAAATCCTGAAGGCATTCCTGATATTTGGGCGGTAAAAGGCATATTGTTGCCTGTTATAGAAATATTTTGGCTGTATGAAGAACCAACATTGATATATTGAATAGATGTAGGAACGTTAATAACAATGTTTGGACAACTTGAAGAAGTGCTAACAAATTTACTAATTGGAATTTGATTATTTACCCAAATAAAGTCCCCCCCTATGTAAATATTATTGCCTACCGCAGAAAAAGTGCTAATATTACTATTATTATTAAAAGTCATTTGCCAGAGATTATCTATTGTTCCATTTGTATTCATCTTATGAAAGTAAGGACCAGTGCATACATACAAACGAGAGTCAAATGCTTGGATTTTAGTAATATTAAAATCATTATAAAAAAATGTCCAATTATTATCTAAGCTTCCTGAGGATAATATTTTGGCTGTTTTTATTTTTGAAACTCCACTAACAACTGTAAAAGTTCCACCAATATATATATCAGTGTTTAATACAGTAATAGAGGTAACAGAGGCATTAGGATTTGGTGTCCAATTAACATCAACTATTCCTGTATTCAAAGTTGAAATCTTTGCTAACCTATTTATATTTGTATTATTAAAATTTGTAAAACTACCACCCACATACAAATCTGTTCCTATAGAACACATTGTAAGGACATCAGCATTAAAATTAGGATTCCAATTAGCATCAACAGCTCCTGTTCCTAAAGTAGATATTTTTGCTATTCTGTTTCTTGTTAAACCGCCAGCACTTGTAAAACTCCCACCTGCGTATAGAAAATTATTTGAAATTAACAGAGAAAGAACACTATTATTCATATTTGGATTCCAATTTGCATCTACTCCACCAGCACCTAATGTTGATACACGTGCTATATTATTACGAGTTAAACCATCAACTTTTTGAAAATTACCAGCCAAATACAAAAAATTATCTGAAACAAGCATATCACTCACTATGGAATTTCCCTCCATTTGAACGCCCCAATCAGGGTCTAATTCTAAATTACTTTTTTGGATTCTTGCTATATTTCTTTTTGTAATACCCCCTATAAATGTAAAACCTCCACCTACATACACATTAGCATTGAAAACTGCTACTACAGCCCCTGCATAGTTTGGATTTGGGTTCCAAGTGTTATCCACTTGAGCGGTTGCTATAGAAATTTTTGCTACACCTGCTCTTATCTTATTGCCTATATTTTGAAAATTACCTCCCACATACAAATCAGTGTTGTCTGAAGTAATACTATTAATACCACTATCAGCATTACAACTCCAAGAAGAAACTACTTGTCCTGTACCAACAGCAGAAACTTGTGCGAGATTATTTCTTGTTAGTCCGCCAACGCTTGTAAAATATCCACCAATATATAAGTTGTTATTGGAAAGTAATAAAGCAGTTACACCACTAAAACCATTGGTATTGGTATTTAATATATTAGGATTCCAATTAGTATCTAAGCCACCTGACGTAATTGATAATTTTGCAATATAATTTCGGGGTGTTGTACCAATAGAAGTAAAATTTCCCCCTATATAGACACCTGTTGATGACACTGCTAAACTTGCGAGGTATATATTAGAATCATAAAGTAATCCATTCATAAAATTAATATCTGATTCCCCATTCATTAGTAGTTTGGCTAATTTAGGTCTAAAATAACCTCCAACATTTGAAAACGCCCCTATTATATACAGATTATTATTAAAAAATACAATTCTTGTTACTATCTCATTTGGATCAGGATTCCAAGTAGCATCTACAACACCATTTAAAGCAGATATTTTTGCCAATCTTCTTGATAATCCACCAACTTTTAAGAAATAACTACCACATATATACAAATCATTGCCAGACAATGCCATACTAAAAATACCATCAGAATCCCATACAGTTGTGAAAGTAATATTTGCGTTCCAATTCAAGTCCAACGTTTTGTCTGCTTTGATATGTGCAAGACATCTCATATTAACATTGCCTACTTTCTTGAAAGTACCACCAATAAACCATCCCCCTAAATTATCTGGTATCACAACACTTATACTGCCACCTGTTACAGCAGGAAAATCAGTTATTGGTGCACCTGTTCCTGTTGATAGCACACCTGTACCTGCAGTCTGAGCGCCCATAACGCCAGGTTTTATAAATTGATTGAACTGCCCACTCATATATACATAATTGGCATCTTCTGCAATATTTTTTATGGTGCCATCAAAATCCCAACCATTTAGTCCTTGTGGTGTTTGAGCGTATGAATTAATAAAAAATAGACAATATAAAAATAATAAAATATTTTTTTTCATATAAAAAAAAATCAAGTTGAATAAAAGTTATTTTTGTTTGATGATTTTTGTGGTGTGTGTAGCATTACCACTTTCAAAATGTAAAAAATAAAGACCATTAGGGAAATCGTCTATGTTTATGATATTGGATTCCACATTGGTATCTAAAACCATTGTTTTCAGGGTTACATTTACACTATTTTTAATAGTTAATTTCAAATTGTTAAATTTTGGATTTGAAATTTTTAAGTTGATGACCTCATTTGCAGGATTAGGATAAACTTTGATAGATTGTGAAAGTTCATTACTTTCTAAATTGGTTGTAACACTCATAACAATATTTGAATTGGCTGATTCACCAATCGTATTGGCTGCTCTAACACGACAATAGTAAGTGGTAAAAAAATTAGTGTTAGTTATTGTAGTTTCTGTGCCATTTATGATTTTATTTTGATAACCACTCAAAAAATTAGTAAAATTTTCATCTGTTGCTACATCAATCACATAAGAATTTGCACCTGTAATAACATTCCATTTTAATTGAAAATTATTTGGGTTCAAAAAAACAGGTAAATTTAGAGCTGGAGCATTCAAATTCACACAAAATAATTCAGCATAAGCAACACCAGCATTATCACCATTAAAATTATATTTTTTAGTATAAATATTAGTGCTTGGCTCCCATTCAAAGATTACACCTTGATTAAATTCACCACCTTGTGTGGTAACACCATATAACTTATTATTATAGTTGGTCATTTTACAGCCCCAAGCCTTACCGCCAGTTGTTTGAGAAAAATCAAATTTTTTGTTAGGAAAACTATTCAAATAAAATGGGTCATATTCATAGATTGTGCCATAATCAAATGCCCCACCAGTAGCAGCTACACCATATAATTTGTCATCACAAACAACCATTTCACCATTTACATTTTTTCCATTGCTTGCTGTAAATCCAATACCATATTCTGTTCCAAGTGGAAAAGTTTGAGATAAATTATTCAAATCAAAACGATAAAAATATCCGTTAGTAGAAGAAGTATAAACTGGTAAATAAAAAATGTTATTAAAATAAGTAAAAGGACCTATTGGCTCACCAAAATAACTTTGTAAAAGTTTTATTGTTGTATTATTTACCAAATCCCATTCATATATACCACTCTCTGTTCCATCCATATCAAGTGCTATAAATAGCCTGTTATTATAAGTTTTAAAACCTCCTACGGATCTTTGAGACACTCCATTTAATGATGGAAGTATATTTTTTCTTTTTGTAATGTTACCAGATTGAGGGTCAATTTCAAAAAGAGAAGCCCAATTTCTTGAAGTTCCACCAAACATAAAATATTTGGAAAACCGAGATTGACCATATAATTTTCCTTGATATGCCAACAAAGGTGCATTCAAATCAGAACCCAAACTCTCTAAGGCATCCATGTCTACTTTTTTTGTGTAGGTATTAGTTGTAGGGTCAAATTCAAAAATTACCCCTAAATTATTCACCCCTCCTATTTTGCACTGCCCATAAAATTTACCATTTAAAAATGTGAGTTGTCCGTCCATAAGTCCCCCTTTTGCATTTGAGTTTAGCACCAATCTTAAAGTAGTATTTGGAGAACTAAAATCCCATTCATAAATAACTCCTGAAGGAATACTGTTAAAAATGGAAGCACGATTAGTACCATATAATTTGTTATTATGTATAACAATGCGTTTCCTATTATTAAGTTGCGCATTATATTCTACAAAATCAGTAGTTTCTCTCCTAACATTGGTAATAGCACTATTATCGTTAGGGTCAAAGCTAAATATGGAATAACTTGATATGGCATATAATCTTCCCATATATGGTTTTAATTCACCAAAAGGTACCCCAAAGTTTGCAGAAAATAATTTATTTCTTGTAATGAGTTGATTTGTAGTTGGATTCCATTCAAAGACACCTTGAAATGAATTTGATTGATAATAATTAAAATAAAACCGATTATTGAAAAATGTCATTGTGTTCTCAATTCCTTGCCCAAATGTAAAAGATGCATCATTAGTTCTATCTACATCAATTTTTTTATTAAAAACATTGGTGGTTGGATTCCATTCAAAAATAGTTCCTTTATCATTGGTACCACCAAAAAAAGTAGTTCCATACAATAGATTATTAGCAACTACTAATGCTCCTCTTGGATTAAGACCTGTGTTGGGAGTTAGTGATATTTTTTTTGTAAATGTATTTGTTGCAGGGTCAAACTCAAATATAGTTCCGTATGCTTGGTTATTTTCGCCTGTGCCTACGCTTGTACCACTTCCACCACTTGTAGTCAACCCATATATTTTTGAATTGAACAAGGTAAGTTTTGCCAACGGAGAACCCCCTGAATTTGGTAAATCAAAATCAAATAGTTTAGTATAAGTATTATTGGAAAGATTAAACTCAAAAATAACACCTACATTATTTGTTCCTCCTTTGTTGGTTGTGCCATAAAGTTTATTATTCAATACTACAAACCCCCCATAAGGATTTGCACCATTGTCTTGCTGAAAATCATATAATACAACATATTGATTAGTTTGGCTATCCCATTGAAAAATAACACCAACGCCATTTTTTCCGCAAGCGGTTGTAGCACCATAAAATTTACCATTGTAAGGCAACATTTCAAAATCAGGTGAACAACCTATATTATCTGGTTTTATGGAATACAGATTTTCATATTTGTTAGTGCCTGCATTATATTTGTAAATTGAACCCAAATTGTCAGCCCATTTGGCAGGATATGAAACACCATAGAAAGTTTGTGCATACAATGGACAAACAAAAAGAAATAAAAATATGAATATTGATATTTTTAACATTTTATTTATTATTTTAATTTAATTTATTTTGCAAAGATAAATTAAATAAAAGTAAAAAAATCTTCATTCATTTAACAATTTTTCAAAAAAATAAAAAAGAACTTGATTATTATGCAATAATGAATAAAAATAACCAATGATAAAAAAAAACTTCCCCTAATTTTTATTTTTTATAAATGATTTTTCTAATTTTTTTGTTGTTTTTACTGTTAATTTCTCAAAGAATTGGTAAAAACTTTTGGAGGGTTTCAAATCCTCCAAAAGTTGAAAATCGTAGAAAAATCATTTTACCATAAAATTTTAAAATAAAAAATGACAACATCAAAAAACAACACAAAACAACAATTTTTAATAAAAGGAATGACCTGCGAAGGTTGCAAATATAAAGTTATAAATGTATTGGAAAATACAAAAGGCGTACAAAAAGTAGATGTAATGCTTGAAACAGGAATTGCAAAGATAGAAGGTAACGAAAAAATTAGTTTGGAGCTAATAAAAGCCAATTTTTCGCCTTTTCCTAAATATGAAATTAGCGAATTTACACCAGAAAACACATCACCAAAAACAGATTTTTTACCACAAAAATCGTGGATAACAACCTACAAACCTATTTTATTGATATTTGGGTATATTTTTGGAATTTCTTTTTTAATTGCTTTCCAAAAAGGCACTTTTGCCTTGATGATGTTTATGCAGGTGTTTATGGGCGGATTTTTTTTAGTATTTTCTTTTTTCAAAATGCTTAATCTAAAAGCATTTGCAGAAAGTTATGCAATGTACGATATTCTCGCCAAACATTGGAAAATGTGGGGTTTCATTTATCCTTTTGTGGAATTAGGTTTAGGAATTGCTTTTGTAATGAATTTTAATCATTTTTATACCAATTTAATTACTTTAATTGTGATGAGTGTGAGCATTATTGGGGTGTTGGAAAGTGTGTTTTTAAACAAAAAAATACGTTGTGCGTGTTTAGGAAGTGTTTTTGAATTACCAATGAGTACAATTACCATTATAGAAGATGGACTTATGATAGTAATGAGCGTGATAATGTTGAATGTTAAATGATAAATGTTGAATGAAACAGCCAAATACAATTCTGAAAATCCTGTTAATCTTAAAATTCTGAAAATCCTGTTTTTATTTGACTGTTTTGTATTTTCCCTTTATTACTTTCCCCTTGTAATTTTTTTTACCTCTTTTTTAAAATAAAATAAAAAAAACTCAAAAAAAACATTATTTTTGAAAATAAAATCAAACTTTTGAACTTTAAACCTTGAACCTTAAACTTCTTTCTTATGCAAAAAAAAGTAATTCTTCTTATCCTTGATGGTTGGGGATTAGGTACTGACGACAAAGTGTCAGCCATCGCACAAGCCAAAACGCCTTTTATGGATAGTCTTTTCCAAAATTATCCACATAGTACCTTAGAAGCCTCTGGACTTGCGGTAGGTTTGCCAGAGGGACAAATGGGCAATTCAGAAGTTGGACATACCAATATTGGTGCTGGTAGAGTGGTTTATCAGGATTTGGTGCGTATCAATCAAGCAGTAAAAACAAGCGAATTAGCAGAAAGTTCACATTTAAAAAATGCCCTTCAATACGCAAAAGACAACCACAAAAAAGTACATTTTATTGGCTTAGTTTCTGATGGAGGCGTACATTCGCACATTGACCACTTAAAAGGGCTTTGTACGATTGCACAAAATTATGGGGTTGGAAAACAAACTTTTATCCACGCTTTTACAGATGGACGTGATACTTCACCCAATGGTGGCGTGCAATATTTGGAAGATTTGGAAAATCACCTTAAAACTACTGACGTAAAAATTGCGTCTATTGTTGGAAGATATTACGCAATGGACAGAGATAAACGTTGGGAAAGGGTCAAATTTGCCTACGATTTGCTCACAAAAGGCATAGGAAAAACAACTACAAATGCCATTGAAGCATTACAAAGCTCTTATAATGAAGGAATTACAGATGAATTTGTAAAACCGATTGTTGTAACTGATAATTTAGGAAAAAATCCTTTGGCAAAAATTGAAAATGATGATGTGGTATTATTTTTTAATTTTAGGAATGACAGAGGGCGTGAGCTTACACAAGTGCTTTCACAAGAGGATTTTCCAGATTTTGAAATGCAAAAAATGCCTTTACATTATCTTACAATGACGATTTATGATGAAAAATTCAAAAATGTAAAAGTGCTTTTTGAAAAAGATAATTTGGAAAATACACTTGGCGAAACCATTGCACAAGCGGGCAAAAAACAAATTAGAATCGCAGAAACTGAAAAATATCCACACGTTACATTTTTCTTTTCAGGTGGTAGAGAACAACAATTTGAAGGCGAAAATAGGCTTTTGTGTCCTTCTCCAAAAGTTGCT
>JAAFIN010000004.1 GCA_013297825.1 Cytophagales bacterium | reverse complement strand
AATGTGCTTCCAACCAATTATCACCTTTTCCCATACCCACTTCCACAGGCACATCAAGAGGCATAGCTTGTTGCATAAGCATAGGAATTTGATTTTGGATAATGTCTAATTCGTGTTCAGGTACTTCAAAAACAAGTTCGTCGTGTACTTGTAAAAGTAGTTTTGTTTGAAGTTTTTGGTTTTTTAGAAAATCAAAAACCGCAATCATTGCAAGTTTTATCATATCCGCAGCAGTTCCCTGAATAGGTGCATTTATGGCGTTACGTTCTGCATTGCCTTTTTCTACTTGGTTTTGGCTGTTGATACTTCTCAAATATCGCCTTCTTCCCCAAAGCGTTTCTACATATTCTTGATGGCGAGCTTCGCTAATGGCATTGTCCATATATTGCTTAATATTTGGAAATTGCACAAAATACTCATCAATCAATTCTTTTGCTTCTGAACGTGAAATCTCTAATTGTTCAGAAAGTCCGTGAGCAGAAACCCCATAAATTATGCCAAAATTAGCAGTTTTTGCCCTTCTACGCATTTCAGGCGTAACATCTTTGGGGTCTATTTTATTGATTTTGGAGGCAGTAATTGTGTGAATATCCTCTCCACGCTTAAATGCCTCAATCATTGTATTATCTTTGGCAAAATGTGCCATAATACGTAATTCTATTTGTGAATAATCCGCAGAAACAATATATTTTTTTGTAACAGAATTTTCTTCTGCCACAAATGCCCTACGCATTTCCTTTCCTCTGGTGGTTTTGATAGGAATATTTTGTAAATTGGGATTGGTAGAACTTAGTCGTCCTGTGCTTGCGATTGCCTGCTGAAATGTGGTATGAACTCTTTGCGTTTTTGGGTTAATTAGCTCAGGAATTGCATCAATATACGTATTTTGAAGTTTTACAATTTCCCTATATTCTAATATTTTTGGAATAATAAGGTGTTTATCTTTGAGTTTTTGGAGAATTTCCTCACCTGTTGCGTATTGACCTGTACGTGTTTTTTTTGCCTTGTTGTCAAGTTTTAGGGTTTCAAAAAGAATTTCACCGAGTTGTTTTGGGGAGGCAATATTAAATTCTGTTGTTGCAAGTTGATAAATATCTTTTTCTAAAACTTTGACTTCTTCGGTGATTTTTTCGGAAATAATTTTAAGGCTTTTGGTATCAATTTTAATTCCATTTCGTTCCATTTCAGCGAGAACAGGGACAAGAGGCATTTCAATATTTTGATAAATATTTTTTTGACCTTCTGTAAGCATATCCTTGAATTTTAGCCAAAGTTGCAAGGTAACATCTGCATCTTCACAAGCATATTCTTTGATTTGTTCCAAAGGCACATCACGCATATTAAGTTGTGTTTGATTTTTGCCTTTTTTGCCAATAAGTTCCTCAATCTCAACAGGTTTGTAGTGTAAATAATTTTGTGCCAAATCGTCCAAACCGTGTTTTGCATCAGGTTCTAAAAGGTAATGCAAAAGCATTGTGTCCTCCAAATTTCCTTTTATTTCAATGCCATAATTTTGCAAAATGGTATAATCATATTTGAGATTTTGGGCAATTTTTATGATTTCTTTGTGTTCAAAAACCACAGAAAATTCTTCTAAAATGGTTTTTGCTTCTGTAAAATTATTTGGAAAAGGCACATAATATGCTTCATTTGGCGAATATGCAAAAGAAAGCCCCACAATTTCTGCCTGATGTGCAATAAGTCCTGTAGTTTCGGTGTCAAAACACACATATTTTTGCAACAAAAGATGTTTTATCAAATCCTCACGCAATTCTGGCGTATCAATGACGTGATAATAATGCACTGTGTTATAAATTGTTTGATAAGATGACACAAATTCAGTATCATTATCCCCAAAATAATTAAAATTATCGTTGTTATCTTCTTGGTCGGTTTTATTGTCTGTTGTGGTAACTTGCGTTCCTGTTCCTGGAATTAAATTTCCAAATAAATCATATTGTGCAGGTGTTGCAACTGCGTTTTGGGTATTTTTTGCGGTATTTTTTGTAGTTTTTGAAGTTTTGGCTTCTTTTTTAACCTCTGGTTTTTTTGCTTCAAAAAGTCTTGCGGTAAGGGTTTTAAATTCAAGTTCTTCAAAGAGATTTTTTACTTTTTCCTTATCAAAATCTTTTCTTAATAATTCATCTTCTACAAATTCCAAAGGCACATTTAGCTCAATAGTTGCAAGTTTTTTAGAAAGTTTGGCTTGGTCAGCAAAATTACGCACATTTTCGCCTAATTTTCCTGCAATTTTATCACCATTTGCGATAACATTTTCAACAGATTGATATTCTTTTATGAGTTTTATAGCAGTTTTTTCGCCCACGCTTGGAATACCTGGAATATTATCCACAGCATCACCCTGTAAGCCCAAAATATCAATTACTTGTAAAGTTTCTTGAATTTCCCATCTTTCCAACACCTCTTTTATGCCCCAAATACTGTGTTCATTGCCAAAAGACGCAGGTTTATACAAAAAAATATTTTCTTCCACGAGTTGGGCGTAATCTTTATCAGGAGTCATCATATAGGTTACAATGTCGCCTTTTTCTTTGGCTTTTTTGGCAAAAGTCCCAATAATATCGTCAGCTTCATACCCTTCCAAACGCAATATTTTCACATTAAAAGCCTCCAAAAGCCTAAAAATATAAGGAATTGCGGTGGTAATGTCTTCAGGTTGGGCTTCACGTTGTGCCTTGTACGCAGGAAATTCTACGTGGCGAAATGTGGGTGCGGAAGTGTCAAAAGCGACTGCTATATGCGTAGGATTTTCTTTTTTGAGGATTTCCAAAAGCGTATTTGTAAATCCAAAAATCGCACTTGTATTGATTTTGGTGGAAGTAATGCGTGGATTTTTTGCCAAAGCAAAATGCGACCTATAAATGAGTGCCATCGCATCAAGCAAGAAAAGTTTTTTCATAAGCAGACAAGAAAGTTTTTTGCTAAAAAAAATTTAATTATCTACAAAGATATTTATTTTTTCTCAAAAAATGCAAAGTTTAAGCAGGATTTTAAGATTTTTTGGATAATTCAGGATTGAACAGCCAATTTGAACAGGATTTTAAGATTTTGTTACTGTAAAAGTTTCGTTGCAAAAATATTGGTTTCTACTTGTTTTCTAATTTATAGGATAATTGGGGTGTCATTCTGAAAGAATCTGGCTGTTTGGCTGTTCCCAGCAGAAAAACAGCCAGATTCTTTCAGAATGACACAAGATTAATCTTTGATTTTTTGAACTTGTAAAAGAAATAAAGTTTCAAAAAAAACTGCAACGGAAATTTTACAGAAACAGATTTTTTGGATAATTCAGGATTGAACAGCCATTTTGAGCAGGATTTTAAGATTTTTTGGATAATTCAGGATTGAACAGCCAATTTTAAGCAGGATTTTAAGATTTTTTGGATAATTCAGGATTGAACAGCCATTTTGAACAGAAGTTTTTAGGATTTTCTAAAATTTTAAATTTCTTTTGCACAAAAACGAATGTAAAAACAGATAAAAAATGAACCTCAAAAACCAAATCTATCAAAGGTGTTTGTTACAAATTGAACAAAATATCCAAATGCAACAAAATAGCATTGATAATGCACAAGAAACTTCACAAAGCGATACCAAAAGTAGTGCAGGCGACAAATACGAAACTACACGTGCTATGATGCAAATTGAGATAGAAAATAACACAAAACGCCTCCAAGAAGCACAACAACAGCAAAAAATTCTTTCACAAATAAATTGGCAAGAAACTTTTATAAATGTGAATTTGGGTAGTTTGGTAATGACAAATCAAGGCACTTTTTTTGTGGCAGTTGGTATTGGACAATTAAAATTAGATGAACAAAAATATTTTGTAATTTCTCCACAATCACCCATTGGGGCGTTGCTTATGCACAAAAAAGTGGGTGATGCTTTTGTTTTTATGCAAAAAAATTATGAAGTGTTGGAAATATTGTAAAAGTTTAAAAGCTCAAATGTTCAAAAGTTTAATAAATACTTAACCTTTTTTGAACCTTTTTTGAACCTTTTTTGAACCTTTTTTGAACCTTTTTTGAACCTTTTTTGAACCTTTTTTGAACCTTTTTTGAACCTTAAACTTTAAACCTTGAACTTTTTGAACATTAACGAAATTTTTGATTTATTGCATAAAATTATTGATGTAGAAAATACATTAAAAAATCCACATAAAATACTTGATACCAACAAATATTATTATTGGACAAATTACTTTTATCGCAAATTTCACTCTAAAAAAGGTGCAATGCACTTTCCGCTTTATTTGGAAAATGGTGCAAAAAATCATTTTGAAGGACTTGAAACACAAGTTAATTTTGTAAAAAATTGCATCAATGAAAATACTAATTTTGTTGCAGAAATTGGTTATGGACAAGGTTTTAACACGCATTTATTGGCTTCACAATACCCAAATGTGCAGTTTTCAGGCATTGACCTTGTGCCACGACACCAAACACAAGCCTCCAAAACCGCCCAAAAATTAGGACTTCAAAACACAAATTTTTTAGTACAAGATTTTGAAAAATCTTATTTATTTCCCCAAAAACAAGATATTTTTTTTGCGATAGAAAGTTTTTGTTATGCCCAAAATCTCCAAAATGTTTTTGAAAATGTGCGTAATAATTTACGTAAAAATGGGAAATTTATAATTTTTGATATGTTTTCTTACAATCATTTTGATACCTTACCTTTGCTTGTTCAGCAAGCAAGCCAACTTTCTGCGATTGGTTATGCGGTAAATCATTGGAAAAAATTGGATTTTCTTTTGGAAAATGCCAAAAATGCAGGTTTTTCGGTGGTTGATGTGCAGGATTTTACGTACTCGGTTCGTCCAAATGCAATTCGTTTTCAAAAAGATGCAGTAAATTTTCTAAAAAATTATACTTATTTTATAAAATACCTTTCAAAATTTCATATTTTGCCTGATTCTATTTTGTTTCACATTATCGCAGGTGCGATTGCTCCTTATGCGTGGGAAGCACAGGGATATTTTTTGATAATTATGAGTTATGAATTATGAGTTATTTTTTAAATAATTAAAATTAAATAATCATTAAATTATAAATTTTAATATTATATTTTGTATTTTTTATATTTACATCTTTCCCTTTATACTTTTCCCTGACACCTTTCTTACTTTTCTTGCAAAGATTGAAAAAAATGCAATTCTAATTCACGTGAAGGCTTTTTTTCAAGACCTTCATACAAATATGCAAACAAATAATAATCTTCATTTATCAAAAACATCATATAATTTTGTTCTTTGTGTGTTTTTTGTGTAGGACTTTTCCTAAATTTTACCCTAAATTTAATACCTTTGTGATGAGCAATTTCTATATTTTGCTGGTCATACAACATACCACCAACAGGTAACACAAACTTTTTGATTTCTTTTTGATAAAAATCTATAATTGTATGATTGTCATTTACATTATTATTTATCATTTTTTTGTGTGTTGCCCTAAAACGCATATTTCCATCTTCCGAAATTGATTGCAAAACAGTGATAAATTGGTCGTTTTTGCTATTATTTTCTTTTGTATTATCTTCTTTTGTATTATTTTCTGCTATCAATGATGGATTATTAGGAAAATCAATTAAAAAATGATTGCCTATTTTTTTTTGATGATATTTTTCTGGTGGAACTTCTTGTGCAAAAATATTTTCTTTTGTAAAAAATATAAATATACCAATCAATACAAATATTTTTAAGTAATAATATTCTTTTTTCATTTTTTATAAAAATTTTAATTCTTAAAAAAGTATAATTTTCAATGTAAAATTAGTAAAAAATTTGTGTATCAACAAAATTTTATGCTAATGTAGAAAAAACAAGCCCCATAACCCCCAAAGGGGGAATTCTATAAGGAGAAAAGGAAAATAAAACACATTTTATTTGAACTTTTTAAAGCCTTTATTTTGTTAAAAATACAGATACAATACAGATACAATACAGATATATTAGTAAAAAATAAATGGAAGACAAACTGCAATTTGATTTTAAAACAAATCAAAAAATTTTGCAAAAAATAAGCAAAATAGACCAATTTAAAGGTGAATGGGAAAGCCTCCAAAAATTTGAAAATCAATATCTCAAAAACCTCAAACAAATTGCTACATTGCAAAGTATTGGTTCTTCCAACCGCATAGAAGGCAATACGCTTACAGATGCAGAAATAGCATCATTATTAAAAAATACTAAAACACAAAAATTGGTTTCTCGTGATGAACAGGAGGTTATGGGATATTATGAAACATTAGAACTTATCACTGAAAATTTTGAGCATATCCCACTTTCGCACACAAATATTCATCAATTACACAATAATCTTCTGCGATACAGCACCAAAGACGAAAGACACAAAGGAACATACAAACAAATTGCAAATCAAGTTGTGGCAACTATGCCTGATGAAAGTTCTAATGTAATTTTTAGGACAACAGAGACTTTTTTGGTGGAAAAAGAAATGGAAAATGCGATAAATTGGACAAATGAACACGAAAAAAACGGGGAAATACACCCACTAATCTATGTGGCAACTTTTGTATATGAATTTTTGAGCATTCACCCTTATCAAGATGGCAATGGCAGACTTTCACGTTTGCTAACTACATTGTTGATGTTAAGGGCTGATTATGGTTTTGTGATGTATGTTTCTTTGGAGAATATCATAGAACAACACAAAAAAGAGTATTATCAGGCATTGATTGAAGGGCAAAAAAATAGAAATACTGCACAAGAAAAAATACATATTTGGTTACTATTTTTTTTGGATTGTGTGGATATTTTAACCCAAAAATTATCAGCCAAAATCAAAGAATCACAGTTTTTTGGTGTTTATTTATCAGAAAGACAACAAAATATTTTTGATTTTATCCAAAAAAATCAACCAACTAAACGCAAAGATTTGAATGCAATTTTTGAAAATTTATCAGAAAATACATTAAAAAAAGAAATACAATTTTTGGTAAAACAAGGCAAAATCAAAAAAATTGGCACCTTCAAAAATGCGTTTTATGTGGAAAATTTACCATCTGGTTTTTAAAATGAAGTCTAAAAATTGATAAAAAACATCAAAATTTTACGAAAAAAGAAAAAAATCCGTGAAAATCTGTGTTCCAATATGGCTTCATTTAAAAAAACTCTGATAAAAAAATCAATGCTAAAATATTTCTCCCAAAATACTTAATTTTTTATTTTTATGCCAAAAATATCACAAATTATTGAACTTGAAACCGCATTAGGTTTTTCATTGAAAGAAACCAAAAGAACAAAATCAGGCGAAATAAAACAAATAAATAAATCCTATTTTCTTGATGAAAATGAGGAAATTATTTGGTTAGGTTTGGAAAATTGCAAATTAAAAGATATTTCTTTTTTGAAAAATTTTAAAAAATTGCAAAAACTAAATTTAAGAAGCAATAAAATTACAGATATTTCGCCTTTGGCTGATGCCACAGAACTTGAAGATTTGACGATTTGTTATAACCAAATAAAAGATATTAGCATTTTGCAACACTTCAAAAACTTGTCGTGGCTTGTCGCAGGAAATAATTTAATTCAAGATTTTTCGTCTTTGGCTGATTTATCAAAATTAAGGATTTTGCATTTATTTGATTTTCAAATAACAGATATTTCTTTTGTTCAAAATTTGGAGAATGTAGAAATATTGGGGTTAAGCAACAACAAAATTACAGACATTTCTCCTTTAAAAAATCTAAAAAATTTAAGAACAATTTATTTAGAAGATAACCAAATTAAAGACATTTCTCCAATTCAAAATTTACCAAATTTAGAATTAATTTGTTTGAATAATAATCAAATTGAAGAAATTACATTGTCTTTTATCAATTCATTGCCAAAACTCGCTGGATTGAAATTACTTCACAATCCCATCAAAAACATTCCTAAAGAAATTATTTGGAAAATGGAACTTGCGCCTATACGCCAGCATTTGGAATATTTGAAAACTCAAAAATTATAAAATATTTTTTTTTTAATCTTTTACTTCAAAATTGTTTGATTTCTGTCTGCACCTGTAGAAATAAGTTTGATAGGAACACCTACATTTTCCTCAATAAAATGCACATATTCAGCGAGTTGTTTTGGAAGTTGTGAAAAAGTCTGCATACCTTCCAAACTACAATTCCAACCTTTGAAAGTTTTATAAATTGGTTTTACCGCAGTATCTACCAAAGAATAAGGCAATCTATCTGTCTTAGTACCATCAGCAAGTTCATAATGCGTACAAACTA
Organism: Cytophagales bacterium; assembly: GCA_013297825.1. Taxonomy (GTDB): domain Bacteria; phylum Bacteroidota; class Bacteroidia; order Cytophagales; family Microscillaceae; genus JAAFIN01. The sequence continues at coordinate 48,223 of JAAFIN010000004.1, read as the reverse complement.
ACAGTTCTTCAAAAGTATTCAAAACATCAGCTTTCATCATCAAAAGTTGCGAAACGCCATTTATCATAATTGCATATTTCAAAGCGGGCAAATCCAACCAACCACATCTACGTTTTCTGCCTGTGGTTGCTCCAAATTCCATTCCAATTTGTCTAATTTTTTCGCCAATTTCATTGTCTTGTTCTGTGGGAAAAGGGCCACTTCCTACCCTTGTGCAATATGCTTTAAAAATACCCAAAACCTCGCCAATGTGTTTTGGAGCAATGCCCAAACCTGTCAAAGCTCCTGCACTTGTGGTGTTAGAACTTGTAACAAAAGGATATGAACCAAAATCAATGTCTAATAATGCACCTTGCGCACCTTCTGCAAGAATACTTTTTTGTTGGGAAATATAATCATTGATAAGATATTCTGTATCAGCCAAAGGCAAAGTTTTTAGAAAATCAACTGCGTCCAAAAACGCTTTTTCAGCTTCTTCCAAATTATATTCAAATTTCCATTCTTTTAATATTTCTTCGTGTGAGGCTTTGGTTTGGGCATATTTTTCTTGAAAATTAGGCAAAAGAATATCACCAATGCGAATACCATTACGTCCTACTTTGTCTTTATAAGTAGGCCCTATTCCTCTTTGGGTAGAACCTATTTTTTGGTCGCCTTTGCGTTGTTCTGACGCAGTGTCCAGCAATTTATGTGTGGGCAATATAAGATGTGCTTTGTGCGAAATATACAGATTTTGCTTAACATCTACGCCTTGTGAAGCAAGTTTTTCTATTTCTTGTTTTAGGACAGTAGCATCAATCACAAGCCCGTTTCCTATGATATTTTTTACATCTGGGCGAAAAATTCCTGAAGGAATTTGGTGCAATACATATTTATTGCCTTCAAAAACCAACGTATGTCCTGCGTTGGGTCCTCCTTGAAATCTTGCTACTACTTCATAATTAGGGGCTAAAAAATCAACGATTTTGCCTTTTCCTTCATCACCCCATTGCAATCCTAATAAAATATGAACGCTCATTTATGTTTTGGTTTTTAGATAAATTTTAATGTTTTTTAAGTTTTTCAACTTTCAAAAATACGAAAAAAAATTGATAAATAAAGCCAAAATAAGATTTTTTTTTAGGGTTTTATTCAAAAAATCACATCTAAAAAAACACAAAAAAACCTTTCCAAAAATTAGAAAGGTTTTTTTAAGGAGATAATAAATTATGAAAATTATTTTGTGGGAGCTACAGGATTCGAACCTGTGACCCTCTGCTTGTAAGGCAGATGCTCTAACCAACTGAGCTAAGCTCCCTTATTTGTTTATTTAAGAGAGTGCAAAGATATAATTTTAAATTTTAATTTCCAAATTTTTTTTGTATTTTTTTAAAAAAATTTGACTGTGATTATGTAACTGTAAGATTGGGCAACCGCAAGATTGGCAACCGCAAGATTGGGCAACCGCAAGATTGGGCAACCGCAAGGGTTGCCCCTACTAATCTTTGGCTTCTAAAAAACCTGCATTTGGTATTTCTTCATCTTTTGGGCTATTATTTTCCTCCAAATAAAGTTCAATCAATCCATTTGGAAGATTCATTTTAATAATTTTTTCATTGTGCAAAATTTCTACAATAAAAGCATCAACCACAGGAATCAGTACCTCTTTTTCTTGGTAAGTCATACCAAATAAATCTTGTAAATCACCTTCATAAATATTGGTAATTTTGCCCAAAGTACCTTTTTCTACATCAATTACTTGATAATCTAATATTTGGTGAAGATAAAATTCGCCTTCTTCCAATTCTTCTTCTGGCAAAATCTCCAAAGGCAAATAAACTTCTGCTCTTACGATTTTTTTGGCAAATTCTATGGTATTTATATCTTCAAATTTAATAATTGCATTTTGATTGGCAACCATTTGCATTTTTTGAACAAAATGAGGCACTAATTTGCCTTTTATATCCAAAAAAAATGTATCTATTTGGCTGTATTCCGCAGGATTATCCACATCAAAACTCATCATTACCTCGCCTTTGAGGTTGTGGGTTTTTACGATTGTTCCTACTTGATAAGACTCATTTTTGAGCATAGTTTTTTATATTTTTATGAACTAAAATGCAAAAATAAACAATATTTCTCAAAAAATTAAATATTTTTACTTTCTCCTTTTTTCTGATACCTTTCTCCAAAAATGCTATGTTCTTGTAAAGAGCCAAATATTATATTGTTTTAGCTTTTGGTATTTGTGTGTTTAAACCCTTAGGAAGTTACCAAAAAAAAACCAAAAGGCGATTTTTTGACAACACTCTAAGGAATAAAATGCTCTTTATTAAAATATTATTTGGTTTTTTCATAAATAATAAAATCTATTTTTAGAAAATATCACTTCTGACCTTTTCCTGACGCCTTCCCCTGACACCTTTCTCCTGATACCTTTCCCCTAATTACTTTAAATTTTTTATATCATTTTGATACGCCAATATACGAATACTATCTTCTTTTTGTTGATTTTGAAGATGACAAAAGATATTTTTTTGATTTTTTAGAAGTTCTTGAAGTTCTTTGATGCGTTTTTGGTCAAGTTGTACGCCTTTTTGGGCTTTATATTGGCAGTTGTGTTGATAAGATGAAAATTTTTGGAATTTTGCTAAAATATTTCCTTCTTGATTAAGCATTTCAGAGGCTTGTGAAGTATTTTTTTCAGCCATATCAAGTTCTACTTCCACCAATCCACGCACTTGTGCAAAAATTACAGGGTCATTTTTTAAAATATTTTCTTTTTCATTGACCGAAATAACATTATTGATTTGTTGTTGGGTTTTGTTTAAAGCACCCAAAAAGGCATAATTTTGCCAAATATTTCCTTGTTGCTCTTGAAAAGATTGCTGACTATTTTTTAATGTTTTTTCCAAAACATTGATATTTACTTTTGTATTTTTTAGTTTTTCTAAGGTTTCTTTTTGATTTTTTGCAACATTTTCTAATAAATTTTGTGTATTTTTAACTTTTTTTGCGATTGCTTGTTTGATGGTTTCAGCTTTTGGCGTGTTGATGCGTTTGTATTCTTGTTCTAAAATAATATATAAAAAAGTGCCTAAAAATAATAAAAATTGAAGTTTTAAAATACGATAATTTGCTAAAAATGTATATTTTTTTAGAATATTTTTTGCTTTTTTTGGTAAAAACAATATTTTATTTGGATTTTTTAAGATGAATTTTTGGTTTTCTTTATTAAATTGTTCATAATATTCTTTACTTTTCCATCTTATTTTTAGCCAAATAAAAGAAAATAACAAACTACTTCCTGCAAAAACAGCACTTAGTATAAAATTATTTTGTAAAAAATTATTTGCATTATTATTTACCAAAACAACATTTGAAAAAATATTACTTTTCAACAAGAAAAAAATACTCAATGCACAACTTGCTAATGCCAATGTACTTACCAAGGTCATTCTTAGGTTATTTTGTGCTAATTTTCGCCAATAATTTGTTGTAAAAAAGTTAAAAAATAATGTTTTATAACTTTTTTGAATGTTTTTTAAAAAATTTATCATTTTTTAATCTGATTTTTTAGAAATAATAAAAACATAAATTTTAAAATTATTGTAGAATTTGCAGAAGTTTGAAAAATTAAAACAAAAAAAATACCAAATATCATTCTGTAAAAATACAACCAAAAAAATCCTTTCAAAAGTAGTTTTGAAAGGATTTTTTATTGAATTTAGCAAAAGTTAAATTTAGCAAAAACAACGTTATTTTTTCTCTGTTTTTTCTTCTTTTTTAGCATCTTTTTTAACGTCTTCTTTTTTAGCATCATCTTTTTTAGCGTCTTTTGCATTGTCAGTAGGGGCAGGACTTGCTTCTGCACTTATACCTTTTCCAAACATTTTTTCACGAATAGCATCAGCACGTTTTTGGTCGTCTGGTGTGGAAGTATATTTATTTTGGGTTTGGCGAGCAGGTTTGCCTTTGCCATCACCATATACATATTGGCTGTGTTCTTGGCGGTCGTGTGTTTTTTCTGTAACTGCGTTGTATGGGTCAGTAGAGCAAGATGCAAAGAATGTAGCACCAATCAAAAAAACTATTTGTTTAGTAAATTTCATATATTTTTGAGATGTTTTTTTATTTTTTACAAAGGAATACAAAATTTTTAAAAAACACAAAAAATAATAAAAACAAAAGTAATCAAAACGTTTTTTTTCAAAAATAAACTTTACATTTTGGCTGTTTTGAGTTTTGTACTTTCTCTTTACTACTTTCCTCTGACAGCTTTATTTACTTTTTAGATTTTTTAGCTACTAAAACACCTTTTGGATTAAGTGTTATTTTGAGGTTGGTATTTTCTGCCATATTTTCATTGTCTTTGCTGATAATTACTTTCACAGAAATTGTATTTTTTCTATCAAAATTCACTTCTACTTTTCCGTCCACAAGTGAATACGCAAAAAGTTTTACTTCATTGATAAATTTTCCTTTTTTGGAAAATGAAGCCAAATGATACGTTGCCAAACCGTGTACAACAGGCGTATAACTGCCATAAAGCACCAAATAATTATCTTTTGTTTCCCATTTTCCCATAGAAAACATTTGGTATTCAGTTTCAAATTCTTTGTAAGATTTTAGTTCAGGTGCAAAATTCAGATGATTTAAAAATTCATAAAATTTTTCGGTAATGGTCAAATCTTCTGAATTTTTGTTAAACATAAAATGCTTTCTTTCATATTCGTTTCTTTCGCCTGAAAGCAAAAAAACATTTTCGTTAAGAGAATACGACAAAAGCCTTACATTTTTGAGGTATTTAAGCGTATCATTTGTGTTTTGGTTTTTTATTTTAATTTCCAAAAAATTTTGATTTTTTGCAAAACAAAAGTTTGAAAATAAAAAAACACACAGGGAAAAAGAACAAAAAAACAGGATTTTTTTAGACATTTTTAATGAATTATGAATTGTGAATTTTAGCAATTATTTTTTTATATTAAATAACCATTTTTATTGAATTTAACTTTCAGATTTTCTCTCCAATATATGCAATGCCATATTCTTGCAAAACCTGTTCAGAAGAAAGTTCTTCTACATCATTTTCTTGGTTGGTGCGACAAAAACGTGTAAGTGCAAACCATTCTTTATTCCTAACAATATTCGCCAATTCCAAATCAGTAAGCCCTGTATAAGCAAATACAAACTTTTCTATGCCTTCTATAACAGGTTTTTCGCAAGTTCTTGCTATTTTATTGGGATTAGAATACATAGCTGACAAACACACTTTTGCATCATAACTATCCAACGAAAACATAATAAAACGCTCTGCGATATTTTCGCCTACTAAACCAAGATAAGGTAACCTTTTGATGGTTTCAGAAGCCTGAATCAGACTCACACGATTATTGGAGGCTTTCATTCCTCTTTCCACATATCCACACGAAGACCAAGAATGGTCGCTCACAAATTGATATTTTTCGTTGTATTTTTGGTTAAGTTTATTTTGCAAATTTTTATAAACACGATTTTGCCTTCCCAAAAAAATCACAATTTTATTATCATTGATGCTTTGTTGTAATTTTTCTAATCTTAATGCTTTTCGTTCTTCTTGTGATAAATGTGTGCCTCTGTATTCAAAACTACTACTTTTTAGGATTTTTTCTAAAGCTTCTTTATCCTCTTGCTCCTCTGAAGCCTCCAAAATTCGCACCAAATAACCTTTATTTGCTTGTAACCAAAGCTCCTCCATCACAGATTCATCTATTTTTTTAGTAATTGGGTTAATCCAATCAGGCAAAATTGAAAGCCCATTTTTTCTAATATAATATGTTTTCAAATATTCTACATCAGTCAAAATATCTGCTTTAATGTTTTCATAAAGTTGATGATGAAATTTAAGTTCTTCAATGGTGTATAAAACTTCATTTTCAAAAATAAAATGTTGATTTTCGTGCCAATTTAATACTTGATTTTTATAACTTTTATCTTGAAAAACAACATCAAGTTCATTTTCAAGCATTTGTTTGATATTCATTTTGATTTTAATTTTTTCTTAAAAAAAATAATAATACATTTGTAAAAATAATAAAAAATTTCAAAAAAAGTAAAAAATTTCAAAAACTACACAAAAAACTATGCAGGAAATATACAAAACCAGATATGTAGATGCATTTTTTGATGCAGAAACTAATACATTTCTTTATCGTTGGTTGCCTGACACCTATTATTTTAATGACAAACTTTACAAAGAAGAACTTTTGAGGCTTTATGACGCAGGTATAGAGGCTTATTCTCCCCAAAATGTTATCGCAAATGCTCAACTTTCTGAATATATTTTATCGCCTGATATTCAAACTTGGGTCGTGGAAAATATTATGAAACCTGCACTTTTGAAAGGATTAAAAAGAATTTTTTTTATTACAAGAGAGGATTTGGTACAACAACTTTCTTATGAACAGCTCGCAGAAGAAGACCCAACACTTCCTTATCATATTTATCAATGGGACAACGAGGAAGAAGCATTCAAACGTATAAAACGTATGCAAAATGAACAGAAAGAATAAAAATAAAAAAATAAAAAATTTTTAAATCTTTTGTTTTTTCTAAATTTTTATTCATAAAAAAACCTCAATAAATAAAAATTTATTGAGGTTTTTAGTAAATAATACTACCATTATTATCTCTTTCCACAAAATCTAAATTTAAAAAAATATCCTTTAAATGGTTAAAATCCTTATCACTTGTTACTAATGTTGCCTCTAAAATTGAAGCGGTTGAAGCAATCCATAAATCATTTTTTCCCATATTTTGTGTATTTCCATTCATTGCGGGAAGTGTAGGATGTTTTCTCATATTGTAACGCTCGATTTCTATGTATTTTTCTATAACTTCGTCAGTTATACCTATGTGAATACACTCATCAATGATATTTTTTAACATAGTTATTTTCCGCTCTCCCCAACCTGTTTGATATGCAAAAGCAATGGCTTCACCAATACTCACAATAGAAATATATACATCTACTTGATTTGGATTTACACGTTCATAAAGTCTTTGCATTTTTTTATCATTATCTGCTCTGATAAGTTCAATCAAAATATTTGTATCAAAAATTATATCCATAACTTATCTCTACTAATCATTTATAAGGGCTTTTGTAGTTGCGTCCCATTGTTTTTTTGTGAGTTTTATTTTGCCCATCAATTCTTTTCCTGTGTTGTGATAATTATTTTTTTTTGCCCATTCTTTTGTGCCTCCTGCTGCTTTAATTTCTTCAACACTCACAATTCTTAAATTTAGTTTTATAGTATTCATATGTACAAAAGAGAAATTTTATTATAGTTAATATTTTTATTGTGATAACGCAAAACTAATGTTTTTATTTTTTACATAAAAAATTATATTTTTATTTCTAAATTTTTATTTTAAATCTTTTGTTTTTTCTAAAATTTTTTGCGTAATTACCCAAAAAATTTTAATATGACATCAAAAATCTACTAAAAAACAAATGATTAAAACCTTACTTTCTTATTTTAAATCTTTTTTCTTGTTCTTGTATTTTCTCCCCCTTTGGGGGCTGGGGGGCTTTTGGGGAAATGTTGCTTTCGCTCAAGACCGCATTGTAAAAGTAAATTTTGAAACAAGCTGTTTTCAAAATTCACCTTCTTTGCCTTATAATTCAGCTTTTTTGATAGAAGGCGAGGTTTTCAAAGATGTGGAATATGTATCTGTAAGCATATTTAATGAACATTCCAAAAAAGAAATCAATGCTTATACTTGGAACAGACACGACAAAAACAAAACCGAAACTTTTACCATCACAGTTGCACCTATTTTAAAATCTAACAGCAAATACGATTTTTTGGTTAGCACCTATAAAAAAATGTCAGAAAATCAAAAAATTAGCCTTGCCAAAAACCTCAAAAATAGACTTGTTTTTTACCTCAAAAGCCATTTTGAATTTGATGGAAGCAAAGTGATTATTGACAAACCTAAAACAGTTTTCAAAGGAATCAAACAACTCATTGAAGAAGCCTTAATTTTCCAAAAATCTAAAAATGGTTTTTCTTACAATGCCCCAAGCGATTTGGTATTGCACCAATTAGAAAATCACCGCCATTTTAGATTTAAAAATTTTTTGAGGGGAAAAAAAATCAATGAAAAAGACAGCGTAGCCACCAAACTTATCAACGAAAAAGTGGAAAGTATGGCAAATTTGATTATTTCGGAACTTACGCCTTTTTTTAATTCTGATTTGGTGCAACAACACAATAGCGTAATGATTCAATCTGTTCCTACAGATAAAGAGCCTTTCAGCTTGCCTATCAATGCAGGAATGTATGCGTGGAGTATGAATACTGACGTAAATAATGTAACCCAACAAACTACTGATGTTACTTTTGGCGTGGGGCTTTCTTTTCCTTTTGTGCATAAAACACGTTTCAAAAAGAGCAAAATATTTGATGGTTTGGCGTTTTCTATGGGCGTACTGACAAGTCCGCTTCAAGATGCCAATGGCAGAGAGCTTACAACGCCCCAAGTGGAATTGCCTGTGTATAGTGCTTTGGGTGTGAGGCTTTTCAAAATCATCAGAATTAACGCTGGGACGTTATTTGTGAATGAAAAAGGCTCACAAAATTTTAACAACATTGAATTTGTACCTACTTTTGGTGTAGGACTTGAATTAAATTTATGGTTAGGTATCAAAAAATAAGAAAAAATAAGATTTTTTTAGGTTTCTCCCCTCTCCTATTATTGCTGTTTTTTGTGAGTTTTTGGGCTTGTCGCCAAAAAACTTTGGGTATTTTTTTGTATGAAACTTACGAAAATACGGAAAAAAGCACAGAAAATCATAATCAAAATTATGCCCAAAGAGATACAAGCCCCCTAACCCCCAAAGGGGGAATAATAAAAGACACTTTGGCTATTAAAAAGGAAATAAAAGATATTTTAGTAAAAAAAGATACCCAAAATCTAAAAAAATTGGACGCTACATTGGACACTACAAAGGAATTGATAACTAAAAAAATGCCTTTGCAAATAAATCCTATTGACACAAGCAAAAAAGCCACAGAAATTCCCCAAAATTTAACCAAAAAAACAGAAAATCCTCAAGATTCTGAACTTATTTCTGCCCAAAAAATGGCTTTTATGTTGGATTCTTTGATAAATGTAAGAGAAAAAGCAAAATATTTGACTTCACAACCAAATTTAACCAATGCAAACCCCATAAATACCAATCCAAATTTTTACCCAAATACAATTTTACCGCAAGAAAAACAAACTACCATCAATAATTACTATTATTATACAAACCCAAGCCCAAAAGGAGAAACAAAAGACACTTTGAATGATAAAAAAGAGGTTTTTGTATCAAAAAAAGCATTGGATAGTTTGAAAGTTGTACATGATTCTTTGAAAATTCTTTTGGAAAAAATGATAAAAGATACTTTAAAAAGCTCACCAATCCCAAAAGAAATCATAAAAGACACAGTTTTTATTAGAAAAGACACTTTATCATTAAAAAGCACTTTAACCCCAAAAACGGAAAAAAAAGATACAACTTTTATTAAAAAAGACATTTTAAAAAGCACCCTAACCCCCAAAGGGGAAATAAAAGATACGACTTTTATTAAAAAAGACACTTTAAAAACTCCCCCTTTGGGGGTTGGGGGGCTTAAAATCATTGCCTATTATTCCATCAGTGAAGTTCAACCATTGAATAGCAAAGAGGTTTTTGAAGCCTTAGATAATCTTGAAAAAAATAACAAAAAAGTGGTAAAAATTCATATTTCAGGTTATACTGACCGACAAGGCAGAACAGAAGTCAATAAAAAACTTTCACAAAACAGGGTTTTATTATTGAAAGATTATCTTGTGAGGAATAATATTGATGAAAAAATGATTTTTATGCAATATTTTGGGCAAAAATACGCCTCCCAAGAAATAAACCCTAAAGAACGCAGGGTGGAAATTGTGGTAATTATGAATTAGGAATTATAAATGAAACAGCCAAAAACATCAAATATTGATAAAAATTAGCGTTTCATCACTTTAAAAGCCATATTTCTTCCGTGTCCCTGCATAATAGCAAGATTTATCCACGAAAGCCCAAAATATTCTAAAAGTTGGGCTTTGTCATCACCTCCAAAATCCCAACAAGTTGCAAAACCTGCATCAAGAGCTAATTTTTGAGCAATTTCTTTGCCTTTTTGGCTATTTCCTGCCACAAACATATCCACGCTTTCGCCTGCATACACAGGATTAGCCATATTTTCAAAACCTGTTGTATTAAAACATTTTACAATTTCACTTTCAGGCAAAAAGTGCCTAAATGCCTCAAAACTATTATTAAATCCTTCTGGTTTTGTGCGTATGCTATTCATTGCATCAATGATAATTTTGTCTTTTACCACATCTTTGATTTGCATAGCAATGCTTTCAGTAGCTTGCGGAACAACCGCCACAAGTATAACCTCTGCTTCTGTTGCACTTTCCAAAATGCTGTGCAATGAAGTATTAGGATTTTGGAGGAGATGATTATCCTCAAATTTAGAAATATCTCTTGTTCCCAATAAAATTTGGTGTCCTGCTTTTGCCCATTGTGTTGCCAAAGCTCCACCCACATTGCCTGTGCCTATAATTGCGATTTTCATATAAAATTCAGTTAAAATTAAAAATTTGCAAGACTTTCAAGGTTTTAAAAACCTTGAAAGTCTAATAAAATATTTTTTTAGAATAAAATTTGGTTTTGAGGCATAAATTTCTCTGGTAATGGCGATTCTTCAAGCATTTCTTTCAAATCACGTTCAATCATATTACAGATGCTTGTGATAGGCACATCTTGGGTACGATTTTCAAAAGGGTCTTCATTCACTTCACCCACTTTACCCATTACCCCAAAAACAAAAGAAATCAAAATACTTGCTGGAACAACCAAAAACGAAAAACCCATTTTCATAAAATCCATCACCAACGCAAAAGGCAATATTGCCATAAAAAATAACAAAAATACTTTTGTAAAAAAATGATAATGACGTAAAAGTGGCGTTTGTTTTATCCGCTCACAAGCTCCCTGAAAATTATTAAAACCTGACATCACAGGTTCAATGCTGATATTATCAAAAGCTCCTAACATTTCTTTCCTAAGACCTTCTTTGATGTGCGTGGATTGCTCATACAGAAGCATATTAGGAATATTTTGATAGTTTTTGAGTTTGTTGTATTCAGTTTCTGGAAGTAGATGTTTAAATTCGTACAGGTTATCAAATTGATTTCTAAGATGCAATCTAAGGGCGTGTGCAAATGCAATTTGGCGATAAATCAACACTTTTTTATAACTTTCTGCTTGTTCTTTTGTGGCTTTTCCAATTACAACCGCATTATCAATATTGGTTATCATCAAACGAGCAAATATGCGATTATTATTGAGAATATTACCCCAAATTGTGCGAGCTTCCCACCAACGACTGTATGAGTTATTATTGCGAAATGCCAAAAAAATCGCCAATGCACTACCCAAAATTCCTGCAATAGAAAATGGAATACTGATTTTTTGGAGATAGCCATTTTCATATAAAAAATACGCTAAAAATGCAAAAACCGCAGAAAATGCAATTTCGCCCCACATATACCAAAGTACAGTGATTGGGTTAAATATTTTTTTTAAAATCATATTTTTAATGTTGAATGATAAATGATAAATGTTGAATGAAACAGCCAAAAACTTGATTCTCTGACAATTTTTGTGGAAGAATAATGTAGAACACACTTTTAGTGTGTGAAAACATAGTTAAATGAGGTTTTGACAAAGACACACACTAAAAGTGTGTGCTACAAAATATCGTTTTTCCTTTTTCCACAAAAATTGTCAAACAGCCAGAAACTTGTGTCTTAAAAATATTTTACTAATATTTTTTTATGCTTGGTGATTCAAAAGCTATTTTACCTTTGGTTGTAATATAAAAAAATTTTAACTCATCATCTTTTGTGCTAACATACCAACAAGCCAGCCCTTGATGAAAATTAGACCCTTGAGTATGTTCAGCTTTGGTTATACTTTCAGGCAATTCAAAAGCTACTTTACCTTTGGTATTAATATATGTCATATTTCCAGAATATCCTGTTTTTATCAAAGCTAATCCGTGTGAAAATTTATATCCTGAAACATCTGTAACAGGCGAACTATATGTAACATCAACAGAAATAGAAATAATTTTTCCATTTTTTTTCAATAATAAAGCTTTTTTCCTACTTATGTCAGCCAAACTCACAAATGCTATCCCTTCTGACATTGCCCCTAAATCTTGTATATTTTTCACCTTTTCTGTAATGGGTTGATATTTTCCTTTTGTGTTTATGTAGCCCCAAGCTGATTTGTTTTTTATGTATGCTACAGCCAATCCATCACCAAAATTCAAATCTTGAGGTGTCATACCTATCACTTCTGAACAAGGTACAACAATTTGTCTTTCACCTTTTTTATTGATATAAATTTGGTTGGTATCATAAGTTTGCACATAAGCAAGTCCATTTGAAAAAGGAAAATGTAAAGGGTCATCATCTACAGCATTTTCAAAAACAATAACACGTTTTCCTCCCTTATCCAAATAAGTAATTGTTTTTTTCTTTTCATTTGGTAAATTTATTCCTAATAATCCTTCACTGTATCTCATAAAATCCATTCTACACATAAATACAGGTTTGTATGTAAAACACCTCACTTCAAAAAGCACCTTTCCAGTTGTATCAATAACGTGTGTTGTAAAACCGTATTCATTTTTGGCAGGAATTGTTACCAAAGCACGTTCTTCATAAAAAGGAGTTGCCCCCATAAATTGATAAGGAATTTTTACGTTTTTTTGTGCATCTACATAACCCCATTTTCCCTCTGCATTAGGCAACGGAAAAAGTGCAGAAACAGGAATTTTTTGTGCAAAAACAGGACAAACAACATAAAAACAGGCAAATAAAAATAGTACATTTTTCATTTTTTTTTTATTTTTTAAATTTTATACGAAAACCCAAAAGTCAAAAAAGTATCTTCTGTTTTTTGGTTAAAAATAACTACATTTTCATACAAATATAAAAAATTTGTGGTAAAACTAAAATTTTTGGACAACAAAAAATCCACACCTGCATCTATTTGCCCACGTATGTTTTCAATGCGTTGCACAGAAGGCTGTAAATATGCGTCATAATGCAAAATTATTTTTTTGTGATGAAAAAAATGTTTTCCGAAAAGCCAAAAAGTTGCTCTTGTTGTGCCTATTGAATTACTGCCAATTTGCGTATAAAAATCATCATTAAAAATATTTTTTTTAAATCTTGTTTCTTCATAAACACCTGAAAGGGCAGTTTTTATCAAATGTTTTTCTTTTTTAACCATTTGAAATGTAATACCTACACCAGCAAAATATCTAAAATCAATTTCACGCCTAAAATTGCTTGATACAAAACCAATAGCAAAAGGATAAACACGATTTTTTGGATTAAAATACACAAAATTCCTACTGAATACATCTTCATCAGCTTTTCGTTTAAAAAATTCTTGATAAAGATACGAATTTTGGGTTTTGAATACAATTTTTTTATTTCCAAAAGCCAATAATTCAAATTTTCCTCTGCCTGTTAGCATTTCTACATTTCCTGTTTGTGAAGCCAACGAAAGCGTAGTTTTTGCTTGAAAAGAAACTGTATCACTTTCATTTATTTGGGCATTTAGACAAAAAGAAAAAAGAATATTTGAAAAAATAAAAATCAAAAAAAATATTTTTTTCATTTTTAAAAAATTAAAAAGAAATTAAGAAAACCTCTAATTTTGAGCAATTAAGCCCATTTTATTGCCTTCTGTATCAATAATAATCGCAGAAACGCCAAATTTTCCCAAATCAATGTGAGGCATTATTACCTTACCACCAGCTTGTTCCACTTTATCAACTGCATCTTTCAATTTTCCAAACGCATTGAGATAAATAACCGCTCCGTCTGTACTTGGTTTCAAATCAGGACGCACCACGATAGACCCACCAACCGCTTCACCTGTTGCAAAAGGCACATTGAACAAAATCAATTCACCATTGCCAAATGTACCTTTGCGTACATTGCCATTCAAAATACTAAAATAAAAATTATATGCCCTGTCTAAATCTAAAGCAGGAATTTCAAACCAATTTATTGCGTTCATATTAGAAATTAAAAGCCCCCCAGCCCCCAAAGGGGGAGTTTTTAGTTAAGAATTAAGAATGGGGAATTAAAAATTAAGAATTTATAACAATTTTTATTTTAAAATAAAATCCTGAATTATCCTAAAAATCTTTATTTTATTTGGCTGTTTCATTTACCATTTACCATTCAACATTTACCATTATTTTTACTCTCCCAACGCTTTGATAATCAATTCAGCAGTTTCAGCACCACTAAAATTTTGTTGTCCTGTGATAAGATTGCCATCACGCACCGCAAAACCTTTCCACAAACCAGCTTGAATGTAATTGGCACCTATTTTTTTCATTTCGTCCTCAATACGCCACGTCATCAAATGCGTACCACGAGGCAAAATATTATAAGACCAAACCGCTTCATCAGCAAAATCTTCTTCCACATTGGCAAAACCTGTTACCGTTTTTCCTTTTGCCAAATATTCTCCTGTGGAAAGTTTGGCATATTTCAAAATCGCAACTCCGTGACAAAGTGCAGAAGTAATTTTGCCTTTTTCGTAAAATTCTACAAATTTTTTATGCAAATCTGTTGCTTGGTCAAAGCTAAACATTGGTGCTTGTCCGCCTGCAATAACGATTGCATCAAAATCATTTACATTGATTTCAGACACTTTTTTGGTATTTTCAACAAGTGCTTTTAAAGCTGGTGTATGAATAAAACCTTGACTTATCAAGTCAGTTGAAGAATAACCACTTGGGTCATTTGGGTCGCTCATTGCGTCAGGCTCACATTTGCCACCATTTGGGCTAAAAACTTCTACGTGATAGCCTTTTTCTATAAAAGCATAATAAGGGTGCGTTAATTCACTCCACCAAAAACCTACATCCCAATTGGTTGTAGAAGAAACTGCAGGATTTGAAATCACAATGGCAATTTTTTTTGGTTGGCTTGCAACATTTGAATTTTTGAGGCTCATAAAAATAAGGGAAAAGGAATAAGGGAAAAGGAATAAGGGAAAAGTATTAAGGGGAAAGTGTAAGTACAAAATACAAAACAGCCAAGAAATTATTTAAACTTTTTGAACTCTTAAACTTTTGAACTTTTGAGCTTTTGAACTTTTAAACTTTTGAGCTTTTGAACTTTTGAGCTTTTGAACTTTTGAGCTTTTGAGCTTTTGAACTTTTGAGCTTTTGAACTTTTGAGCTTTTGAACTTTTGAGCTTTTGAACTTTTAAACTTTTGAACTTTTGAGCTTTTGAACTTTTGAACTTTTGAGCTTTTGAGCTTTTGAACTTTTGAGCTTTTAAACTTTTGAACTTTTGAACTTTTGAACTTTTAAACTTTGATTATATGCACAAAAGTAAATTATATACTAATTTTGCACAATAACTTACTTAATAGTGTAATACTTACTTTTTGGGTAGTAATACACACACTTTGAAGTAAGAAATTTTAGATTTTTAAAATAAAGCCCTTTTTTAAATTTGTTAATTTTTTGTTAATATCAATAATCCCATAAATTTTTTATGCCTTCCTTCACATTTAGAGAAAAAAACTACAACAATCCTGTGGAACTTGCCCTTGACATCATAGGCGGAAAATACAAAATGCCTATTCTTTGGCGTGTCAAAGATAAGGCATGGCGTTATGGTGAATTAAAAAAAAGCATTGGGAAAATTACCCATAAGATGCTCACCGAACAATTAAGGGAATTAGAGAAAGATGGGCTTATTCACAGGGAAGTTTATCCTGAAATTCCGCCAAAAGTAGAATATAGCATCACCGAAAAAGGCAAAAATGCGATTCCTGCCATAGAAACATTGCGGAATTTTGGAGAATATTTTTTGAAAGGGGAATAAAAAGGAAAGGGGAAAGGGGAAAGGTGTAAGGAGAAAGAGAAAACAAAATTTTTATATTTAATTGTAGAAATATTTAGCATAAAATTCTGTTTTTAATTTAAAATTCCTAATTCTTAATTCCTAATTCCTAATTTATTCTTAAATTCTTCTAAAAATAAAAAATATTGTTGATTGGGTTCATTTCCAATTTCATTTTGAGCAAATTGTGGTTTGAGTTTGCAAACAAAATACGTTTCAATAAGTCCAATATTTTTTGCTTCTATTTTACCACGAGGCACACAATCAAACACATCTTTGATGATACAATATGTTGTTTCGGTAATATTTACTTTGCCTACTTCTCCCCCACTTTCCATTCTGCTTGCAGTATTTACGGTATTTCCCCAAATATCATACGCAAACCTTGTTTTGCCAATAACACCAGCCACAAGTTCGCCAGAATGAATACCTAAGCGAATTTGCCAATAATCATCACCTCTTTTTTTGCGTTCATCTTCCATCCAAGACTGAATTTGCAATGCTGCAAGCGTAATATCAAAAGGATTGGTAACATTTGCCACAGGCACACCGCCTGCACACATATAAGAATCGCCTATGGTTTTGATGCGTTCAAGGTTATATTTATTAACAATTTCATCAAATTTAGAAAAACAAAAATCCAATTCTTTAATCAAATCTTCTGGCGAAAGTTTTTTTGCCAAAGAAGAAAAACCTTTTATATCAGCAAATAACACAGACGCATTTTGAAAATGTTTTACCGTTGTGATGCCTTTTTCTTTGAGTTCTTGTGCAACTTCCTGCGGAAGAATATTTAATAAAAGTTGGTCAGCTTTTTCTTTTTCAGCTTTCAGTTCCTTGCTTTGTTCTAAGATAATTTTATTTTTTTGGCGTTGTTGTTGTGCATTTCTATAAATCAAAAATATTATCCCAAATAAGGCAAGTGCAAACACACAAAAAAACAAAATATTGCGTTGATTTGCCTGTTCTTGTGCTTGTTGTCCTTGTTGAGCAAGTTTTTTTTCGGTATCAGCTTTTTCAGCATTAGCTTTTTGGCGTAATTGTTCAGCGTTTGCCATTTTGGTTTGGGCTTCTGCTTTTCCGCGAGCTTCTTGTTCTTTTTCAGCGATGGCATTTGCTTTTTCCTTTTCAGTTTCTGCGATTTGCGTTTTCAAAACCGCTTCTTTTTGAGCAGTTTCTGCTTTTTGTTTTGCAATTTCTTTTTCCTCCCTTATTTTATCCACCAAAATTGCGATTTCGTCAGACCTTGCATTATTAAGTTTTATAAAAAAATTATAAAGACTTTCAGGGAATTTTCTAATAGGATTTTTGGATAAATCTAATTCATCAATTCCCTGTAAAACGCCCAAACTCGCAGGTATGGTATTTAATTGATTGGCATCAAGGCTTAGATTTTTGAGGTCAGCAAGTTCTTGCCATTTGTAATCAATAGAAGAAATGTTATTATTTCCAAGGTTCAAATAAGATAATTTTGTGAGCGTAAAAAGGCTTTCAGGAATTAAGCTAAGTTTATTATTTTTAGCATTGAGATAAGTAAGATTTTTGAGGTTTCCAATATTTTCCCCCAAATCCGAAAGTTTATTATAGCTGATATCAAGGCTTTTTAAATTGGTTAATTGAAGGATTTTTTGGGGTAAAAAAGTAAATTTATTGGATTGTAAATTAAGGGTTTCTAATTTTTTGAGATTTTCAAAAGCAACAGGCACTTGGTCAAGTTCATTGTTGGCGATTTCCAAACGTATAAGATTTTGTAGGTTTCCAATTTCAGAAGGTATTTTTTTGATAAGATTACTGCTTAAATCCAACGTTTCCAAATTTTTTAAATTACCCAAAAATGCAGGAACATCTTTAATTTCATTATTATTAAGCAATAAAATTTTGAGGTTGGGAAGTTGTGCAATTTCCTTTGGAATTTCCAATAAATCCTGTCCGTGCAAATCCAAAACCGTAGCATCATTTACATTTTGCAATGCAACTTCTACCGAATAATATGGTTTGTCTTTTTGGGCAAATATTTTTTGGGGCAAAATAAAATTCTGTATTAATATTTTTATCAATAAAATACAAAATATATGTAGAAGTGAGAAACGCAAAATAATTGAAAATTAAGAATTAGGAATTAGGAATTATTTATTTAAGTTAAAAAAATCTTTTTTTCAAAAATAAAGACAAAACAAAATAAATACAAGTTTTTTTTTGAAAGAAAATGCTTTTACCCACAAACAAAGTTTTTTGGTTTTAAATTTCAATAAATCATTTAAAATAAAACATTTAAAAACCTGTATCTTAAATAGATTTATTCTAAAAATGGGAATTTTGATTTATTTTGAGAATTTTATTAAAATTAAAAAAATCAAAAAGTGGCTTTAAAAATATTTAAAGCATTTTTTTTATTAAAAATCAAAAAGGATTATATTTTGTAGATGTTACTATGACATTTAAAATCCTAAATTTTTAAAAAATACAATAAAAACAAAAAATTAATGCTAATGAAAAATTTTATCTTATCAAATGAACGCATTTCAAATTGCCCAAATTAACTATGAGCTTATCCGCAATGTA
This sequence comes from Cytophagales bacterium, assembly GCA_013297825.1. GTDB lineage: Bacteria > Bacteroidota > Bacteroidia > Cytophagales > Microscillaceae > JAAFIN01. The sequence goes on along the minus strand of JAAFIN010000004.1, from coordinate 29,658 downwards.
ACAGGATTAAGTTTTAGCCAAAAAAAGAAATTACTTGGTAATCCTGACAAATTTGTTATTGTCCAAAAAACACAAGAAGGGCTTATTGCGCTTTTTGATACTATTGGTACTCACGAAGAATGTGTTGAGTTTTTGAATAAAATCAATAAAGATTTTTTTGAGTAGTATTTTTTCCTAAAATGGGAAAAATAATCTATTTTAGGAATTTTTATTTAGAACAAAAAAAACAAAAAATGCTTTTAAATGACTTAAAAGCATTTTTTTTGATTAAAAATAAAAAGGAATGTATTTTGTAATTTATGGTATGACATTTTATAATACTTTTTTTAATAAAAACGCCAAAAACAAAAATTAACATCATCAAAACAATTTTACTAAAATGAATACATTTCAAATTGAACAAATCAACTACACGCTTATACGCAACGCCCATAACCTAAACTTTAAAGAAAAAAACCTTCTTTTGGGCAATCCTAACAAATATGTTGCAACCCAAAAAAAAGAATTTGAGGTTGTGGTTTTTATAGAAACCATAGGCAAACGTGATGAATGTGTGGAATTGCTCCGCCAAATGGTCAAAAAAATGGAATTGGTAGAAACGTTTACATCTGATATCAATCAACTTGCGTAAATTTTTCTACACTAAAAGCTATGGGCTTATCAGCAAACAATGTTTTGGTGAAAGTCCATATTTTTTTGAATAAATCAGAATTTCGGTATTTTTCCAAATATTCTTCTGAAATCCAATGACTGTGTGTGCAAAAAATAGCAGGATTATCCACATCACGCCACACTTCCAAATGTGTGCAACCTTCAAAATGCCTAATTTTTTGTTTGTTTTCCTCAAAATTTTGCAAAAAAGCGTCTATTTTGTCTGCTTGCAACGTGAGGCGAACTATGCGGATTAACATAGGGAAAGGTATCAGGGGAAAGGTGTCAGGAGAAAGGGGTCAGGAGAAAGGGGTCAGGAGAAAGGTGTCAGGAGAAAGGTGTCAGGAGAAAGGTGTCAGGAGAAAGGTGTTAGGAGAAAGGTGTCAGGAGAAAGGGGTCAGGAGAAAGGGGAAAGGTGTCAGAGGAAAGGTGTTAGGAAAAAAGTAGCCAAAATTTAATTTTCCTGACTCCTGACTACTAATTCCTGACTATTAACTCCTGACTACTAATTCCTGACTATTAATTCCTGATTCCTGACCACTAATTCCTGATTCCTGACCACTAATTCCTGATTCCTTTATTAAATACTAAGTTGAATTTTTATTGTCCTAAAAGTGCTAATATCTATGCCTTGTTTGGCAAGAAAAGGATAATGTTCTTCTATATCGTCCAAAAATTCATCTCTATCTTCGTAGAGTGATTTACTTTTTTGGTATGCGTCCAATGCTTCGCTATAATGTCCCATGACCAAACACCAATGCGCATAATACAAAATACTTGGATTTTCTTCTGGACGCAATTCATAATTTTTTGCTAAAAACTCCCCTGCTTTTTGCATATTTCCTAACCTAAAATATACCCAACCCGTAAGCCCAAAATTCCAGGTTTCGGTAGGAGCAATTTGTCGTACTTTATCAAAATAAAATAACGAAGTGCGTAATTGGTCAATGGCTTGATAACAAAAGCCTAAATTATCCAATACAACAAGATTGTTGGGGGCGTATTTATCTGAAAGATGATAAAATTCTATAGCTTTTTTGTATTCATACAATTCTTGGTAACAATAACCTATACTTTGCAACGCCCACACATCTTGGGAGTCTTTTTCTAAGAGCAATTCGTGGTAATAAATTGCAGTACGATATTCTTCTATTTGTTGGTAACAATAAGCAAGGTTACTGGTGTTCCAATGGTCGCTTGGGTCTAATTGATAAGCCCTCAAATGACATTGCAGGGCTTCATAAAAATTGCCTTGATATTGGACACAATATCCTATATTACTCCAATTCCAAGCATCATCAGGAGTGAGTTTTTCTACTTTTTTATGATAAATGAGTGCATCATCATATTCTTGTAATTGTTGATAAAAATATGCTACTTGTTTGAGATAATACACATTGTTGGGTTCTTTTTCACTCAACAAAAGATACTCTTGTAGTTGGTCTTCAGTAGTGGTGGGGTGTGTCATATTTGTATCAAAATTTTGGGTCAATAATTTGGGTCAATAATTATGAACAATATTTGTTAAATAAATAACAAAATTATTGGGTTTTTTATGATAAAAAATTTTGCTTTAAAAAAGAAAAACTTTAAAAAAATAAAATATTTGATAAAGTTAAATATTTTTTTTTTAAATAAAAATAAAAGTTGAAAAAATATTTTTTATTTGTGTTTTTAAAAATTTTTTGTTCTAAAACAAAAAAAACGAAAATGTATTATCTTTTGCAAAATAATATATTTTCGTTTTTTATTAGAGTTCTTTAAATGAAACCATTTTGGAACACGGATTTTACGGATTAACACAGATTTTCACGGATTTTTTTTCTTTTTTTTGTAAAATTTTGAAAACCCTAATAACAAAATAAGAGAAAAAGGCTTTTGGCTGTTTCATTTACCATTCAACATTTATCATTCAACAACATTATTAAAGGTTTCCTCTAAGTGCTTGTTCTCTTTCTATTGCCTCAAAAAGTGCTTTAAAATTGCCTTTTCCGAAAGAAGTTGCACCTTTGCGTTGGATAATTTCAAAAAATAAAGTTGGTCTGTCTTCCACAGGTTTTGTAAAGATTTGCAATAAATAACCTTCCTCATCTCTATCCACAAGAATATTGAGTTTTTTGATTGCTTGAATATCCTCATCTATTACGCCTACACGTTGTTTTAGGGTTTCATAATAGGTTTCAGGCACAGAAAGAAAATCAATTCCTCTTGCACGTAATTCGCCCACAGTGTCAATAATATTGTCAGTAGCAATCGCAATATGTTGCACACCAGCACCTTGATAAAAATCTAAATATTCTTCAATTTGTGATTTTCTTGCACCAGATGCAGGTTCGTTGATAGGGAATTTTACATAACCATTTCCATTAGAAACAACTTTTGACATCAAAGAACTGTATTCTGTTGAAATATCTTGGTCATCAAATGTTATCAACAACGAAAAACCCATTACATCTTCATAAAATTTTACCCATTCGTTCATTCTACCAAGTTCTACATTGCCTACACAATGGTCTACGTGTTTTAAACCTATGGAAGATGTTTTTACATTGCTTTTTTTGGCAACAAAACCAGGCAAAAATGCACCTTTGTAATTAGTACGTTCTACAAAAGTATGGATTGTATCACCATACGTTTGGATAGACGCAATTTTTACTTCGCCAAATTCATCTTTGAGGGTAGTAGGCTCTTGAATGGCTTTTGCACCTCTTTGCATTGTATTATAAAATGCTTTTTCTGCATCTTCCACCTCTAAAGCAAGCACTTTTACACCATCACCGTGTTTATGCACGTGTTCAGCGATTAGGCTATTAGGATAAAGTGCAGTAGTGAATACAAAGCGAATTTTGCCTTGTTGCAACATATAAGAGGCTTTTTCTTTGATACCTGTTTCAGGGCCAGCATAAGCCACTAACTCAAATCCAAAAGCGGATTGATAAAAATAAGACGCTTGTTTGGCATTTCCTACATAAAATTCTATGTGGTCAGTGCCTATCAAAGGAAGAAAATCAGTTGCCATAGTTTTATTACGTTTAAAAGGTTCAAAGTTTAAGGTTCAAAAGCTCAAAAAAGTTAAAAGTTCAAAAAATTTAAAAAATTAAAATTTTGTATTATTCCAATATTTATTTTTGTTTTTTTGCAAAATTAAGGAAAAATATTTAAAAAAGTTATATAAAATTCTGATTACTGTCCCAATTTTATTTTGAAATAAAAAACAAAAAAAACTTTGCAGAATAAAATCTAAAAATTATATACAAATTTAAGATTTATTTCCACAAAGTTTTTATTTTCAAAAAAAAATTTTTTAAGCTACTTCACAAAATTCTGCGATTGCATTTTGCAAATGTGTGCCTATCATCAACGCATTACGTCCTTCAATGTGATGACGCTCAATAAAATGCACCAATTCGCCATCTTTCATAATAGCAATAGAAGGTGAAGAAGGCGGATAAGGCAACAAATATTCACGCATTTTGGCGGTTGCTTCTGTATCAGCACCTGCAAATACGGTTACAAGTTGGTCAGGTTTTAGGGCTGAATTTTCCAACGCAAATTTTACGCCTGGACGCGCAGCACCTGCTGCACAACCACACACAGAATTAATGACAATAATTGCCACACCTTTCTGATTTTGCACAAAATTATCTACATCTTGTGCTGATTTTAACTCTTGAAAGCCCACCGCAGTCAAATCTTGACGCATAGGAGCTACTAAATGTTCAGGATACATGAATAATTATGAATTTTTAATTATGAATTATGAATGAAACAGCCAAATACAAAACAGCCAGATTCTTTCAGAATGACACAAGATTTTAAATTTTTTGAACTTTAAACCTTGAACTTTGAACTTTGAACCTTGAACTTTTTGAACTTTTTAAACTACATAAATCCCAATTCCAATTTTGCAGCTTCTGACATCATATCAGTTTGATAAGGAGGGTCAAAAGTGATTTCAACTTCTACGTCATTCACACCATAAATTAGTTTGGTTTTGGTGCGAACTTCATTAGGGAGTTCTTCAGCAGAAGGGCAATTTGGAGAGGTAAGCGTCATCAACACATAAACATTGTTGATAGGAAAAATTTTTATGTCATAAATAAGCCCCAATTCAAATATATTAACAGGAATTTCAGGGTCATAAATGGTTTTTAATTTTTCTAATACTTGTTCTTTTAAATCAGGAATTTCGTACATTGTTGATAGGAAAAATTTTTATGTCATAAATAAGCCCCAATTCAAATATATTAACAGGAATTTCAGGGTCATAAATGGTTTTTAATTTTTCTAATACTTGTTCTTTTAAATCAGGAATTTCGTGGTCAGCCATTTTTTTAAGTCAATCTTTTTATTTATTTTTAATGTTAAAAAACACAACCAAAAATTAACCAAAATAGTTCAAAACATTTTTTCTAATTATTTTGTATTTTTAATACTAAAAAACTTTACCCAAAAAATTTAGTTTTTTGGTAAAAAATGGCTTTTTTTGCAAAAAATATAATACAAAAATATAAATTAAAAAGTAATATGATAACTTGGGAAACCATTAAAGAATTTAAAGAAATCAAATTTTCTTTTCATCAACCTGAAAATCGTTCAACAGGTATTGGCAAAATCAGCATCAATCGCCCTGAAAAACACAATGCTTTTACACCTCTTACCGTATCAGAAATGCGTGAGGCAATGGATATGTGCAGATATGACGACAAAATTGGCGTAATAATCCTTACAGGTGAAGGTGATGAGGCATTTTGTAGTGGTGGCGACCAAAGTGTGCGAGGCGTGGGCGGATATGTAGGCAATGACGGTATTCCTCGCCTCAATGTATTAGACTTTCAAAAACAAATTCGCAGTATTCCAAAACCTGTTATTGCAATGGTAGCAGGTTGGGCAGTAGGTGGCGGACACGTATTACACGTAGTTTGCGACCTTACCATTTGTGCAGATAACGCAAAATTTGGACAAACAGGGCCTAAAGTAGGAAGTTTTGATGGTGGTTTTGGTGCCTCGTATTTGGCAAGAATTGTAGGACAAAAAAAAGCACGAGAAATTTGGTATTTGTGTGATTTTTATGATGCACAAGAAGCAGACAAAATGGGGCTTGTAAATAAAGTTGTGCCTTTGGCTGATTTGGAAAAAACCACAATAGAATGGTGTAGCAAAATTTTAGAAAAATCACCTATTGCATTGCGTATGCTAAAATCTTCGTTTAATGCTGAACTTGACGGTCAAGCTGGTATTCAAGAGCTTGCTGGTAATGCAACTTTATTGTATTATCTAAGCGAGGAAGCACAAGAAGGCAAAAAAGCATTTTTGGAAAAACGCCAACCTGACTTTAATCAATATCCGAAATTCCCTTAATTCAATTAGGAATTAGGAATTAGGAATTTATAGCGAAAATATCTTAATATTCAAAATTTTATTCTAATTATTTTTAAAATAATTTTAATTTTTAAATTTAATGATTATACATTTTTAATTTGCATTTCATTCCTAATTCCCCATTTCTAATTTTTAATTGCTTGGCTGTTTAATCCTGTTAATCTTAAAATCCTGAAAATCCTGCTCCAATGTTTGACCTTCTTCAACACATACGCCCACATTTATTGGGCATAAAACCATATTCTTCTGCAAGAGATGAATTTAAAAAAAATGCTAAAACAAATTCCAAAACAGATATTTCTGCAGATATTTTTTTAGATGCCAACGAAAATGCAATGGGAAGTGTAGCCAAATATTTTCATAATCGCTACCCTGACCCATTACAACGTGAGCTGAAATTTTTTTTGACTGAAAAATTAAATTCTTTAATCATAAAAACATTTGAAGAAACTAATTTAGAAGATAAACAAAATTCAGAAAATTTTGATGACAAAATTTTATTAAAACCTGAAAATGTATTTTTTGGCAATGGCAGTGATGAGCCTATTGATTTGCTGATTAGATTGATGTGTGAGCCTTCACAAGATAATATTCTGACTTGTACGCCCACTTATGGAATGTACGAAGTAAGTGCTAATATTCATAATGTTGGCATTAAAGAAGTGCCTTTGGACAATAATTTTCAATTAAATTTGCCAAAAATTTTTGAAAATTTGGATAAAAATACCAAAATAATTTTTCTTTGTTCGCCTAATAATCCAACAGGAAATTCATTAAATACAAATGATATTTTGGAGATTTTGCAAAAAACTAATGATGAAAATAACAACGAAAATCACGCACTTGTGGTAATAGATGAGGCTTACATTGATTTTGCAAAAGACCAAATTTTTTGGCTCAAAAACCTTCAAAAATTCAAAAATCTTGTAATCCTGCGTACATTTTCCAAAGCGTGGGGACTTGCAGATATTCGTTTGGGAATTGCCTTTGGTGATGAATTATTGATTAGTTTTTTAAATAAAATCAAACCACCTTACAACATCAACCAACACACACAAGAAGTAGCTCTAAATGCCATAAAACAGTGGCATAAAAAAGATAATTTTGTGAATGAATTATTAGAACAACGTATTTTTTTGGAAAATGGATTAAAAAATTCGACTTTGGTAGAAAAAATTTATCCTTCTGATGCAAATTTTATTTTGGTAAAAGTAAAAGATGCAAATGAAATGTATCAATATTTGCTAAAAAATGGAATCGTAGTTCGTAATCGTACTAATGTAAAAGGTTGTGAAAATTGTCTTAGAATTACCATAGGAACTTTTGCAGAAAATAACGAAATCGTGGAGAGAATTATGAATTGGGAATTAGAAATTAAGAATTAGAAATTATTTTTTATACAGATTAAATTTTGCAAATAAAATGTTATATTCATCAAACAAAACCTAAAATCCAAGATAAAAAATATGAAATTTTTAAGAATATTAGCCATCAATTTTGTTTGTATAATATTTGTTTCTATAATAATTTCTACTTACGTAGGTGGTGCATTATTTGGTATGAGTATGGCACCTTTTGCGATTATATTATTTGTACCTCCTACCTTGACAGTTATCAATACAATTATGTTTTTATTAGCAAAATTTCATTACAAAATATTTGATGAAACCACAATATATGGCGGTTTTGCTTTATTTTGGGGAGTTATTACAGTTTTTTTTCATTAAGATTAAAATAAAAAAAATATGCTAAGATTCTTAAAAAACTTTTTGGAGCAATACAAAGCCTACATACAAGTAGATGGTATTTTGTACTTATTTTTAGTACTTTTTTTGTTGGTTTTATTTGGTGGTTGGGGAATGGGTTGGTGGTAAATAAGGCAAAATGATTTATTTGTTTTCTAATTCTGTTTCAATTTGTCGCACAAAACAGCCAAATTCTTTCAGAATGGCAAAGTTATTTTTTTTCTTTTTGCATAAAAATTGTAAGACAACCAACTTTTTTTAGTTTTTGGAAAAATAAATTACAATTTTTAAATTTACAGAAAATATGCGTAAAATACGTTTATTTATTAGCTAAATATTATCCAAAAAACACCCCTAATTTTGACAAAAAACACCAAAATATTGAATATCATTTATGGCTTGACAGTTATATTTTTTCTATTGGATAGCTTAATAATTTTTGAAATTAAAAGTCAAAATATAAAGTCATTTGTTTATTTTGGTTTTTTAATTCAAACACCATTGATTTTAATATGGAATTTTATTTTTATTGAAGTAAAAACAAAAAAAATCATTGGAGCAATATTTCCAATGATAATGATAGCTTTCATCTTGGTTGTTGGGCAAACAAAAATTGTATTTTCAACAGGTGCTTGGCAGACACAAACGATTTTATACCAAAACAAATATTTGAGTTTTAAAACTGTAGAATTTCAAATGCAGAATGTTGGTGCATTAGGCTACAACCAAAGAACAGTTGAAGTTTTTTATTTAACGCCATTTTTTATGATAACTAAAAATGTTTTAACTGACATAGATAAAAAAACAGAATGGGTCAAAGTTGATAAAAATATAAATGAACTTGGGCTTAAATATTAAAAGAATTTAACTTTTTGTTTGTTTCTAAATCCACAAAAAAAATATTATTTTTTATTACGTTTTTTATGTAAATTGCTGGCATTTACTCCCTTTATTTATGAAAAAAAACATCTTTACTTTTGTATTTCTGTTGTTAGCCTTTTTTTCTTGTGAAACCAAAAATCCAAAACAAGAATTGGCAAAACGTGTAAATCTCAATACTTGTGATGACACCAAAGAAATCGTAGAAAAATACGCAAATACTGTTCTTCCGCTTATAGGTGGTTTGGTTGTGGATAAAGTCATTCCTGAATCTGTAAAAAATGGACTTTTGTGTGAATGTAGCACACCAAGTGTGGAGGCATTTTTGGCTGAAACATATTCAGAAAAAGAATTGGAAGAAATGCTTAGTAATAGCAAATTACGCAAACCTGCTATCAGAAAAGCATTTTTGGGTTATGGAAAAACCATTTTGAAATGCTACAAAGATAAGGGCAACAAAGGTGCAAAATGGGTGGAAAAGTTTTTAAATTCTTTGTAATTTAAAAAGTTTAAGGTTCAAAGTTTAAGGTTTAAAAAGTTCAAAAAAAATGGTCTGTACCGTAGTTTATGGAGGTCTGACCATTTTTTTAAATTATAAAAAATCAATATTTATTTATGGAAAAAAATCGCAAAAAACGTGTTGTAGTGCTTACAGGTGCAGGAATTAGCCAAGAAAGTGGCATCAAAACTTTTAGGGATATGGACGGACTTTGGGAAAATTTTGATGTAATGGAAGTTGCATCTCCGCAAGGTTGGGCAAAAAATAAAGAAATGGTTTTGAAATTTTATAACGAAAGGCGTTTACAATGTGGTCAAACCAAACCAAATTTGGGACATTTGGCACTTGCTGATTTAGAAAAAGATTTTGAAATTTGTATTATTACCCAAAATGTAGATGACCTTCACGAAAAAGCGGGTTCTACCCAAATAATGCACATTCACGGATTACTCAACCAAGTACGAAGTACATTTGACCCTACTTTGGTATATGATTGGGCTTACGACAAACCGCTTAATATTGGCGATAAATGTGAAAAAGGCTCACAACTTCGCCCTCATATAGTTTGGTTTGGGGAAAGCGTGCCTCTTATCCAAAATGCTGCGGTTTTGGCAAGTGAAGCAGATATTTTTGCAGTGATTGGTACTTCAATGGCAGTATATCCTGCTGCTGGTTTGATTGATTATGTGGGAAATGATATTCCAAAATTCATTATTGACCCCAATATTCCAGACATCAAAAAATACAAAAATCTTCATAAAATTGCTGAAAAAGCGTCTATTGGCGTACCACAATTTGCTGAAATATTAAGAAAAGAATATTTGTAATGATAAATTATGAATGATAAATGTTGAATGGAACAGCCATTTGTCATTTTTTGGCAATTTGGCTGTTTTTTTTTAACACTAATTTTAACAATATTTTTAGTCAAAAGAAAAACGAATTAAAAATATTATTGGTTTTAAAAATATCTTTGCAAAAAAAATTCAATTTAATTTTAAAAAGATAAAAGTTAAATATAAAAAAAATCACCTTTCTTTATGAAAATTATATCACCAAAAAAAAATAATTATTTATTTATTCTTGCATTTTTGCTTTGCAATATTTTTTTAATTAAAAATTCGCTTTTTGCCCAAATCCAAAAACGTACACAAGAATCTTTTAAAATAATGCCTTCTTCTGCCAAAGTAGGCGATGAAATAGACCTTTGTATTGATGTAGAAATAGAAAAAGATTGGTATATTTATGCTACTGATTTTAAGGTGGAAGGACCAGACCCAGCATCAATAACATTAGTTGCAAACGATACTTACAAGGTTATTGGAAATTTCCAATCTGTAAATCCAAAAGCCAAATATGATGAAGTTTGGGAAGGAAATATTAAATATTTTGAGAAAAAAGGCGAATTTAAACAAAGGGTAAAAATCCTAAAAGAAAACCCTAAAATTGAGGGTTTTATGACCTATCAAGTTTGTTCTAATATTACAGGGCAATGCCTTGCACCTATAAAATACAAGTTTTTGGCTGATGAAAAAAATATTAGCATAAAAAAAAAAGATAACACAGAAATAAAAAACGAAGAAAAACCTAACGAAAAAACTGAAAACCAAAGCCCCCTAACCCCCAAAGGGGGAACTAATACCCAAGAAGAAGAAAAAAAACAAGAAAGAAAAAACGATATAACTCCCAAAAAAGTAACTGACAACACAGAAAAAACTCCCCCTTCGGGGGCTGGGGGGCTGGATTTTTTATCTTTTTTGGTTTTATGCTTTTTAGGCGGATTAAGTGCCTTGCTTACGCCTTGCGTATTCCCGATGATACCAATGACGGTTACATTTTTCTTAAAACAAAGCCAAACCAGAAGCGAAGGCATCAAAAAAGCCCTATTTTTTGGGGCTTCTATCATAGGAATTTACACAATTTTAGGGGTTTTAGTCAGTTTTTTGTTTGGTGCAACCTTCGCAAATTGGTTAAGCACACATTGGTTGCCTAATTTGTTCTTTTTTGGCTTGTTGATGTTCTTTGCGTGTTCATTTTTGGGTATGTTTGAGATAGTTTTACCAAGTAATTGGGTAAATAGTGCAGAAAGTCAAGCAGACAAAGGTGGTTATTATGGCGTTTTTTTTATGGCTTTTGTGTTGGCGTTGGTTTCGTTCTCTTGTACCGCTCCGATTGTAGGTAGTTTGTTGGTGCTTTCTTCACAGGGCGTGTGGTTTAAGCCTGTAATGGGTATGTTGGCGTATTCTTCTGCGGTTGCGTTGCCTTTTACAATGTTTGCAATGTTTCCTTCGTGGCTAAAATCATTACCAAAATCAGGCGGTTGGCTTAATAGTGTAAAAGTTGTATTAGGTTTTTTAGAAATTGCCTTAGCATTGAAGTTTTTGAGCCAAGCTGACCAAGTGTATCATTGGGGAATATTGGATAGAGAGGTATTTTTAGCAGTTTGGATAGTGATTTTTGCCTTGATTGGATTTTATTTATTAGGAAAAATCGTTCTTCCACACGACAGCAAACTTGAAAAAACCCCTGTTTCAAGGCTTTTATTGGCGATTTGTAGTTTTTCGTTTGTGGTATATATGGTTCCTGGAATGTTTGGTGCGCCTCTGCCTTTGCTTTCAGGTTATTTGCCCCCAATTACTACAATGGAAGGCGAAGATTTATACACAAATAAAAATTTTGGGGGGAATAATGGAAAAAATGAAGAAAAAAACCTTTATGCTTTGACAAAAGAAACCAAACATCTCAAATTCCCTTATCAATTACAGGGCGTTTTTTCCTATAAAGAAGCCTTAAAATATGCCAAAAAAATGAATAAACCAATTTTTATTGATTTTACAGGGCATAGTTGCGCAAATTGTAGGAAAATGGAGGAGAATGTTTGGGGCAAAAAAGAGGTTTTGGCTAAATTACAAAATGATTTTATCCTTACAGGGCTTTATGTAGATGACCGCACCGAATTACCAAAATCTGAATGGTACATTTCGGAAGTGGATAAGGAGGAAAAAAAGACCATTGGCGAACAAAATGCAGATTTCCAAATTCAAAGATTTCAAAATAATGCCCAACCTTATTATTGTATTTTGGATACAGAAGGCAATCTTTTGCTTCCTCCACAAAGTTATGATTTAGATGTGCAGAAATTTGTGGATTTTTTGGAAAAAGGAAAAAAGAAATTTGAAAAATTATAAATTAAGAATGATAAGTTATGAACGATATACTAAAACAAAAGTGATTTTTCCAAAAAAAATCCTTGTTAAAAACTTTTGGAGGGTTTGAAACCCTCCAAAAGTTGAAATCGCAGAAAAACCAATTTAGGAATGATATAAATTATGAATTTCACTTTAATTTTTTAAATTTCATTTTAATAAAATAAAAAATCCTGTAAATTCCTATTTAATCCTAAAAATCTTGCTCTCATTTGGCTGTTTCATTCATAATTTATAATTCATCATTAACTTAATTTTTTCTGGATTTTTTAATGCAATATCATCTTCAAATTTGCTATTGATATCCAAACAAACAATAGGAATTTTTGGATTTTCTTTTAGAAAAGAAAAAAGATTTTCTACATTTTCTAATGAAATACCCCCACTCAAAAAAATAGATTTTGGGGAATTTGAAAAATAATCATTTTTCAAAATATTCCAATCAAAAGTTACACCATTGCCCCCAGCATCTTTGCCTTTGGTGTCCAATAAAATAAAATCACAAATATTGGGATTAGAAGTATAATTTGTCAAAATTTCAGCCTCAAAATCTTCATTTATTGAAAATACCTTGATAATTTTTATTTTTTTTAGAGATATACTTTTTGCTAATAAATGATGCAATTCAAGGCAATATTCAGGAGATTCTTCTCCGTGAAGTTGTATGCCATCAAGATGATATTTTAGACATTTTTCCAAAATTTCATCAATGGTTTGGTTTAAAAAAACACCTATTTTTTGAATATGTGCAGGCAAAAAAGGCATTTTAAAATCATTCCCTACAAATCTTTTGGATTTTTGGGTAAAAATAAATCCTAAATATGTAATATTTGAAATATTTGCAATTTCCAAAATATTATTTTCCTCACGCATTCCACAGACTTTTATTTGCATTTTTTTTAGGTAAAAAAAGCCCCTAACCCCAAAAAGGGGGATTTTTGGGTATAAGTAAAAAAATAGTATTTATATTTTTGGCTGTTTTGTATTTTGGTACTGATACCTGACACCTGATGCCTTTTAACATTACTCAATATCTTTTTTCTTTTTCTTTGCTTTTTTAGGTTCTTCTTCATTTTCTTTTACATCATCTTCCACAAGTTTCATCATTTCCTCAAAAGTAGCCAAATCAATATTATTTTGTTTTACAAAAAATGAGGTAAGATTGGCAAAAGAACCTCCAAAATATTTTTGCATAAAAGTATTAAGGAATGAATTATTGTATTTGTCTTTTGGCACAATAGGATAATAAAGATGTGTTTTTCCTTCGCCTTCGTGCCATACAAATTTTTTGGTTTCTAAAATACGTACAATCGTAGAAACGGTGCTATAAGCAGGTTTTGGCTCTGGAAGTCTTGCAATAATTTCTCTAACATAACATTTTTCAAGTTTCCAAATTATCTGCATTACTTGTTCTTCTGCTTGTGTGAGGGTTAATTTTTCCATTTTTATAAAAAATTTGGTTATATTTTCTTGTTATTTTTATAATTATAATTTATGCACAAAAATAGACTAAATATTTAGTTTTTCAATAAGTTTTTAAAAAATAGCTTACTTTTTATGTTAAAAATATATTTATCTTGTGTTAATTTTAAATTTTTTTTTAGTATTTATTTTTTCACAAAAAAAATATATTTTTGTCTCAATTTTTTTTATTTTTTTTAAAACAACCATTTTTAGCTAAAATTTTTTACAAAAAAACAACATTTTTTTTATTTTATGAGAATGAAAATCATACTTTTTATTTTATGTTTTTGGGGATTTTCTCAAAATACATTTGCCCAACTTACAGGCACCAAGACGATAGGCACAGGTGGAACTTATACCACTTTTGCCCTTGCTGTTACAGACCTTAATACACAAGGTGTGGGTACTGCTGGTGTTACTTTTGAGTTTATTGATAATGGTGGAGGAAATTTTGCGGAAACTATTTCTACCTCTCAAATTATCACTACCACTACAGGCACATCTGCCAATCAAATTACTTTTCGTCCTGCTACAAGCATAACAACTGCCACCTTGACAGTAACAACTGCGATTATAGCTGTGGATTTGAATGGTGCGGATTATTTGAATTTTGATGGGAGAAATGGTGGAACAGGTTCAAACAAAAACCTGATTTTTGTTAGTACAAACACTGCAAATCCTGTGTTTCAGTTCAGAAATGGTGCTTCAAACAATGACATTGTAAACACCAAAATCCAAAGTAGAAACACGGGAACAACAAGTGGTGCGGTAGTTTTTGGTGCTTCTATAACTGGTGCAAATACTTTGAACACCATTGATAATAGCGAAATAAGCGGAGACGGTACAGGATTTCCTGTTAATGGTATTTATTCATCAGGAAGTGCTTCACCCAATAATAATACAAGCAATACCATTTCTAATTGTTTTATTTATGATTATTTTAATGCAGGAAGTGCTACAAATGGTGTTTTTCTTAGTTCCAATAACACTGATTGGACTATCACAAGCAATCGTTTTTATCAAACTATTTCGCGTAACTACACCGCAACAACTGTTCACAGAGCAATACAAATAACCACAGGAGGCAATTATACCATCAATAATAATGTAATAGGCTTTGCAAGTAGTGGGGAAACAGGCACTTATACAATGTCCCCAACTGCTTTGACTAATATTCAATTACGTTGTATGTCTTTGACATTTAGTACAGGAACTTCTACTATTAGAGGAAATAGAATGTCTGATATCATAGTTAGCAATACAAATTCACCCAATGCTTTTACAGGTATTGAAGTTTTAGGAGGTAATGCCAACATAGGAGGCACAGGCACAGGGGAAGGCAATACTATTGGCAACAATACAACCACAGGAAATATCAATATTACCTCTACCTCTAACACAGGTGGTATAACTGGAATTTTGGTAACAAGTGGTGGAACTCCTACCGTAAATATACAAGGCAATAAAGTAGGTAGTATAACCGCAAATGGTGTTGCTCCTGCAGTAAGTAATATTATTGGCATTCAAAGCAATTCAGGCGGAAATATTACCAATAATATTGTTGGAAGCGCAACAGTAGCAAATAGTATTAATAATGTAACGACTGTTACAGCCAATAATATCACAGTGTATGGGATTTTTATAAATAATTACACAGGTTCAAATAATCTATCCATCAATGATAACATTGTTGCCAATATCAATAACCAACACGCAGGCACAAGTACAACTTCATTAACAAGAGGCATCTACAGCACAGGAAGTATAACAGGTAACTTGACCATCAATAACAATCAAATTTTTAATATTTCTACCAATGCAACACAAAATGGAACTGGATACAACAATGCAGTATTAGGTGGTATTACTTGTAATAGTGCTGCACTCATAACCATTACAAACAACCAAGTATATAACCTTTCACAAGCAGGTGGCACCCTTGCTACACAAATTTATGGTATTTTTCCAAATATATCAAATTCAGTAGCAAATACAGTAAGTAGAAATCTCATTTATAATTTATCTTCTACTTCCACAGGGGCTGCTGCTATTTACGGATTGAGAATGGCAGGAGTTGGCAGTACAGCAAATATATGTGCTAATAATGTAGTTCGTTTGGGGCAGGGCATCACTGCTGCACATATTTTGTATGGTTTATATGATTTAGCAGGTACTTCCAGTTATTACTATAACAGCGTTTATATAATGGGAACTATAGCATCAGGAAGTGCAAGAAGTTTTTGCATAGCAAATGATGCAACTAACATAAGAATTATACAAAATAATATTTTTGTGAATGTGCGTGATAATGCAACAAGTGGTGTCAATAAACATTATGCCTACTTTTCTGCAACAAGTGGAACGCTTACCTCTGATTATAACATTATGTTTGCCAATGGTGTAGATGGTTTTGCTGTTGGACGTGGTTCATCATCTGCAAGCACAATTACAAATTATGGCACATTCAAAAATTATAGGGTTGCCTTTCCTACATTGGAAGTAAATAGTGCTTTTGGTAATCCACAACTTTCTAATCCTACTGCCACTACACCAGATTTAAGTTTAGCATTATTAAGTCCTGCATATCAAACAGGCACACCTATCGCAGGCATTACAGTTGATTATGCCAATGTTACAAGAAATACAAGCACCCCCAATATAGGTGCTTATGAAACTTCAAGTAGTACAGCGAATGCCACTACAGATATTTTTACGCCTGTTATCACTTATACCAATCTTACAACGCCTTACAATCTAACAACAGGCACACGCACATTAACCGCTACTATCAAAGACAACGGAATAGGAGTTCCTATTTCTGGGGGAAATGTACCAAGATTATATTACAGAAATATATCAGCAAGTGGGGCTTGGCAAAATGTAGCAGGCACAAATACAGGTGGAACAGGTAACAATGGTACGTGGGATTTTGTGTTAGACCAAGTACCTTTATCATTGGTTTCAGGGCAAACGATTGCTTATTATGTGGTAGCGCAAGACCAAGCAACCACACCTAATATTTGGTACAATGGTTTAGATGCAACTATTTTGCACAGTGATGTAAATACCCAAACTACTGCACCAACTACACCAAATACTTATATTATTTCTGGTACAATGGGAGGTTCTTATAATGTACCTGGTCAATTTACTTCACTGACAAAAACAGGGGGAATTTTTCAGGCAATCAATAATGCTACAGGTATTTCAAGCAATATTACCATAAATATTACTGCTGACCTTGATGAAGATGCTACCAATGCCCTCAGTGCTTGGGCTGATGGTGGCAATAATTACACATTAACTATTCAACCTGATGCTTCTACACTTCGCACAATACAAAATTCTGCGAATATTTTACCTGTAAATACTGCAATGATTAGAATAAATACAGCAGTTTCAACAACCATTAATGGGAATTTTTCAAATGCTGGTCAATTTTTATTATTTAGAAATACCAATTCAGTAACAAATAATACAGGTTCAACTATTTCTATTGCGAATACTGTAAGTAAACTTTGTACTATTCAAAATGTAACAGTTGAGAATAATATGAATTTTGGAACTGCTGGAAATATTGCAATTTTGGCAGGAACAAATAATGTAAATATCAATAATTGTAATATAGGTGATGCCACCGCAGGGCTTGCAACAGGTTCTACAAGAAAAGGCATTTATGAAGCAACAGGCACAGGAAATATTATAAATATCCAAAATAACAACATTTATAATTTCCAAGATAATGGTATTGTGTTAAATAGTTGTGCAAGTGGGGCGGTTATTAGTGGTAATAAATTTTATAAAAATATTACTACCAATCCTAATAACACAACTGTAATTGCGATATTAATCAATGGTAATCACACTGTTTCTAATAATGTAATTGGGGGAAGTGCATCTGATAATTCTGGAAGTTATTTATTTGAAACAAGTAGTACATTTACAGGTATTCAAATACAAGGTACAAATGCTCCAAATACCATTTCAGGTAATACCATTCAAAATATTTCATTAACAACAGGTGCAGGAAATGACCCTAAATTTATAGGTGTAACAACTGGTAGTCTTTCACAAGCAACTATCACAGGACTCACTATAAATACAATTTCTATTCCTACCGCAACAGGTGCGAATATGTCCATAGAAGGATTAAGATTAAATGCAAATCCTGCTTCTGTATCCAATAGTACTTTTAGCAATATGTCAATGGGTGTAAATAATGCAGGTTTTTTTCATGTGGTGAATTGTTTAGGTCTTGTTACGTACAATATTTCTAATTGTACCATTAATAATATTACTTCACGTACCACAGGTACAAGTGTACCGACAACCGCATCAGGTTTTACAGGAATTACAACATTTAGCGGTGCAACTTTAAACGTAACAGGTTGTACGCTTTCAAATATGGCTTCTAATGGTGGAAGTGAATTGAGGGCTATTTTCCAAAATACAGGCTCTGCAACAGGAACTTACACACGTAACCGTATTTTTGGGCTTACAAGCACATCAGGACAAATAATGGGTATTAGTGCCAATAATGGTGATTTTAATACATCTCATAATCAAATTACAATTACAAATGGCGCTGGTACAAACAACTTGACAATCACAGGTATTTACGAAAATACAAGCTCAATAAAATCTGGTAATCATTATTTCAATACAATTTACATTGGAGGGACACAAACAGGTGGAAGTGTTACAAGCCATTGTTACAGACGTGATGCTAATAATTCTGTTGTAAATCTTAGAAATAATCTTTTTATCAATGAAAGAACAAGCCCAACAGGTAATCACTTTGTAATTTCTGCGACTACAAGCGCTTTTACTACTACTTGGACTTCTAACTACAACCTTTATGTAAAAGGAGCAGGAGGTACAAATTTTATTGCTTCTTCTGGAGTTTCATCTGCTACAACTTATGCCACATATTCCGCTTGGAAAACCGCTCAAACAGGTGAAGGTAACAATTCTTGGAACGCAATCACAGGAGCAACTTCTGATTTCCAAACGCTCAATCCTTCAAATCTTTTTGTGGATTTGGCTAATGGAAATCTAAATATAAATCCCGCCAACCAAGAACTTTGGTTTGTCAATGGAAAAGGTACACAAATTGCAGGTTTTGCTGATGATTTTGCTACAACCAATGTACGTTCTGTCGCAGTAGCCAATGGTGGAACTGACATAGGAAGTGATGAAATAAATGCAAATACAGGCGTAGCACCTATTTTGGCAAATGCAACAGGAACTTTTGCAAATAATGGAGTGGTTAATTTTGTTTTCGCAGGACGACAAATAGGTACGCTTACGTGGGGAGGTTCTGGTACAGTACCAACAGGCTTAAATGTGTGGTATTATTCGGGTTCAAGACCACTTTATCCTAATCCAAATGCACAATTCTTCAATGCTTATTGGCGTGTAGAAGCTGTTGGAACAATGGGAACGACCTATAATATTACGCTTAATTATGACAATGCACTTGTGGGAACAGTCGCAACTTTGGCTAATACAAAACTTTCCAAACGTGAATCTGCGGTTACACCACCTAATAATTGGTTAAATAATTGGATTACAGAACAAACATTATCCTCTATCAATGTGGGTACAAATTCACTTTCAAATTCTGGATTTATTTATAATAGTTTTTCAGAATTTACAGGTAGTCAAGATGTTGCTCCTTTGCCTTTGCAATTATTAAGTTTTGAGGCAAAAAGACAAAATAATACCCAAAATCAACTCCAATGGACAACCGCCAACGAAGTGGATTTGAAATATTTTGTCATTGAAAAAAGCCAAAACGGAAAAGATTTTACAAATGTTACACAACTTGATGCGACCAATAAATCCACACAAACCAAAATCTACCAATATTTGGACAATGAAACACAATCAATGTACTATCGTTTGAAATTTGTGCATACTGTTTCAAATGATGAATACAGTATGATTCGTTTTGTGGCTGGCAATGAAGATACTAAAGTTTTTGTATATCCAAATCCTTTGCAAAATGAAGTAAATTTTGAAATTCCTGCATCTTTGAAAACCAATAACAACATTTCTATCAAAATTTTGAATTTGGAAAATAAAGTTTTGGGACAATATACAGGCACTTGGCAAGAAATCAGCACCAAATTATCACAAGAACACAATAATTGGCAAAATGGCGTTTATTTTTGGCAAATAACGCCACAAGGCGAAAAAACACAAGTGATAAAAGTTGTAAAATAATAGTAAAATAACAATTTCTTTAAAATAAAAAATGGACTAACAAAGCAATTTGTTAGTCTTTTTTATGTAAAATCAACTATTTTTTTAGTTTTAAAATAATTTTCATATTAAAAATATATTTACTTTATGTTAAATTAAAAGTTTTCTGTACTTTTGTGAAATTTTGTTTAATATTTTTTATCTAAAAGTTAAACAAAATTTCAGTTTTTTTTTATTTTAATAATTTTTTAATAAAAACATCAATAAATTTTATACAATTTTATCTAAAATCTATGAGAAAAATTCTACTTTCTCTATTCAGTATATTTATTATAGGCTGGATAAACATAACGAGTGTGAAGGGACAAGTTACAACCAATGGAGGTTCAGGGCTTAACCCATCATACCCTGATTTAGCAAGTGCAATTACTGCCCTTAATGTTGTAGGAACAGCCACAAGCCCCATTGTTATTACAGTAACAGGCAACGAAACTGCTCCTTTGGGCGGTTATAGCATTACTGCAACAGGCACAGCAACCAATGGAATTACTATTCAGGGTGATGTTACTTCAAGAACTTTGACTGCTTTTACGCCACAAACAGGGGGAAGCTTAAATGATGCTATTATTAAAATTGTGGGTGGTGATTATATCACTATTCAAAGTTTTACATTGCAAGAAAATGCAGGGAACACAACCCTAACCTATGGCACTAACAATATGACAGAATTTGGTATTGGTTTGTTCTATGCAACTACTACTAATGGTGCTCAAAATAATATCATTCAAAATAATACCATAAGTTTGAACAGAACTTATGTAAATACTTTTGGGATTTATAGTAGCACACGCCACGCACCAAACACAATCACAGGTGGTGCTTTGGTAACTTCAGCTGGTACAACTGTTTCCGCAAATGCTACTTCATTTGCAGGTACAAATAGTAACAACAAAGTGTATTCCAATGCCATAAGCAATGTGAATTTTGGAGTTGTTTTTATAGGTGGAGGAACTTCTGCGGTAATTGATTTAGGCAATGATATTGGCGGTTCTTCTCTTAGTACAGCAAACACAATTACCAACTGGGGAAATGGTCAGGTTACTGGAACAGGTGGAACTACTTTTCTTTCTTTGACTGGTAATAACTGGTGTATTATTAATTTTGGACAAGCAAATAATAATATTTCGTATAATACTATTACAAGTGCTTCGCTTACTTCACCTGTAACAGAGGGTGGTATCCTTGTTAATTATCTTGCTGCTGCACAACCAACAGGCACTATCACAACCACAATTAACAATAATATAATCCAAATTACAAATAATCCTACTGGTGCTACTACTGGTAGCATACAAGGCATTGCTCCACAAGGACTAACCCCATTTTTATCTACTGCCACAATAAATATTCAAAATAATACCATTCAAAACTGTGTATTAGGTGGTGGCATTTCTACCACAAACGGAATAACAGGTATTACAAACTTGTCTCTTGCAGGGACTGTAAATATTACAGGCAACAGTATACTTAATAACACTATTAGTGCTACTACTGCCACTACAGGAAGTTTTATAGGTATAAGTAATTCAGGTGCAGCAAGTACCGTAAATATTAATACCAATATTATCAGAGGTTATACAAATAATACAAGTGCTTCTTATGGTGGGGGTAGTTTTTTAGGTATTTCTAACTCTGGTGCAGTAGTAACTACCCTCAACATCAATAGTAATCAAATTGGCAATGCAACTGGAAACGCTTGTACCTATAATTTTGCAGCAGCAACTTCTATCAACAACGCTATCCAAAATACAGGAGGTGCTTCTACGTGTGCATTAAGTATTAGTAATAATTCTATTCAAGGCTTTTCATTTGTGTCTTCTGGTTCAGTAACTGGCATTTTAAACTCTACTGGTTTTGTTGGGGGGAATATAACCATCAATAATAATAATATTGGCACATCTTCAGGAGGTTTTGTTTCGTATAGTGCTGCAAACTCAGCAATCTTAAGTGCTATATCTAATGCAGGTGGTTCAGCATCTTCGGTTCTTTCTATACAGACCAATGATATTAGAGGCATTACACACACAATAGCGGGAACTTCTGTGCATACTTATATCTCAAATACTTTTGCTACCCTCTCCCAAAACATCAGTAGCAATACCTTTACTAACCTAAATGTAAATACTACAGGAAATGTAACATTTATTTCTAATAGTGTAGTAGCTCCAGCAACAGGCTCTAAAACTATAAATGGGAATAGTATTGTTACTGCTTTTAACAAAGGTGGTGCAGGAGGTACAATAGCCCTTTATAATGATGGAGCTTCTTCTGTTTGCACTACACCAGTACAAAACAACAATAATAATTTTTCCAATATTACTGTAACAGGCAATACTGCTATTACAGGTTGGTTTAATAATGATGGCACAGGGGCAACACCACAAAAACAAATTACAGGAAATACTTTTAGTAATTGGACTTGCGGAACTGGTGCAGTTACAGCATTGCAATCAGATTTTGGAGGTATAGCTTCTTTGTCTAACAACACTATTACTAACATTACAGGACAAGGCAATATTATAGGTTTGTCTGTGGGTAGTGGTGGTACAAGCACAACTCTTACAATAGCCACAAACATAATTACAGGCTTATCCTCAACAAGTACAGGTGGCACAGTTACAGGGATTAATAATGCTTCATCTGCTATTACTATCAGTATAAATGGTAATACAGTTAATACCCTATCCTCTGCAAGCACAACCGCTACAGTAGCAGGGATTTCAACCTCTACTTCTGCTAATATATTTAGCAATACCATCAATACACTTTCTTGTGTGGGTACTACATCAGGCGTTACGAATGGAATTATGGTTACAGGTGGAACAACACATAATATTTATAAAAATAAAATCTATGATTTAACCACAAGCGGGGTATTTAGTAGCAATGTAGGTGTGAATGGTATCGTACTTTCAGGTACAGTGGCATCTGTAACCGCCAATGTAT
Source organism: Cytophagales bacterium (assembly GCA_013297825.1). Classification (GTDB taxonomy): domain Bacteria; phylum Bacteroidota; class Bacteroidia; order Cytophagales; family Microscillaceae; genus JAAFIN01. The sequence continues at coordinate 6,619 of JAAFIN010000004.1, read as the reverse complement.
ATAATAATCTTATTGGAGATTTGAAAGCCCCTGCTTCTGCGTTTGTGAATGCTATAAGAGGTTTGAGCATTACCGCAACAGGTCTTACAAGTACTTATAATGTGTACTATAACAGCATATTCATCAATGCAACCTCAAGCGGTGCTAACTTTGGCACAAGTGGTATTTTCCATCAATCAAGTGCAACTGCCACCACATCAGCGTTAAATCTTAGAAATAATATTATTGTTAATACTTCTACTGCTAATGGTACAGGTTTCACAGTAGCACACAGAAGGGCTGATATAAATAATGCAAATATTACTACTACTTCCAACAATAATTTATTGTATGCAGGTGTACCAAGTGTAACCAATTTGATAATGTACAACAGTACAGCATCTTACCAAACACTTGCATCTTATCAAACTATTATGGGAGGAACACGTGAAAGTGTTTCTGTATCAGAATTACCCACTTGGCAATCAACCACAGGTTCAAGTGCTGATTTTTTAAAATATAGTGTTTCTTTGGCAAGTTTGGCAGATAATGGTGGGGCAAATATTTCAGGATATACTGATGATTTCGCTAGCACAACAAGAAATGCAACTACGCCTGATATGGGTGCTTGGGAATTGACAATTGTTCCAATATTGACCATTGCAGATAATGGCTCACAACCAAGTGCTGGTAATATCAATCAAAGTAGCGTAAACAATATTTTGCAAACTTTTACCATTGTAGAAGGTAATAGAGCAAATGCTACACTTAATACAGTTGTTATTCCAACAGGTGCAAATTATACCGCTTCTGACATTCAAACATTAGGTTTAAAACTTTGGTCTAATACCACAAATAGCTTTGCAGGTGCTACTGCTTTTACAGGTGTAACTGCTACTGCGTCAGGTTCAGGTGAAAATGTTACTTTTGGTAGTTTGAATTTTAGTATTCCAAAAAATACAACAAGATATTTTTGGGTTACAACAGATATTACACCTTCTGCTGTTGCAGGTAGAACCATAAATGCAAATGCTTTAATTCCTTCTAACTTTACATTTGCTTTGGGAACACCAACAGGCTCTGTTAGCATTGGTGGTGTACAAACAATATTAGGGGCAACTCCTACAATAGCACTTGCTAATGGTGTTGCTCCAAATCTTGTACCTTTGCAAAATACAACTAATGTGGTTTTGTATAGAGTGGATTTAATGGTTGGTGTTACAACTGCAATTTTGAATGCAATTAATTTTAATACATCAGGAACTTACACAGCAAGTGATTTATTAAATTTAAAAATTTGGTATCATAACAATACTGATTTTACAGTAGGCACACCAACACAAATTGGTACAACCAAAACTACAGGTTTGGGTGCAGGTTTGCAAACATTCACAGGTTTAACACAAAATTATGCTATTGGTACAAATTATTTGTTCTTGACTGCTGATTTAAAATGTAATTCTACCATCAACAATAATATTATTGTGAATGCCATTGCAAACACAGATTTAACATTTGCAACAGGCACACCAACAGGAACAGGTTACACCAATGGCGGAACGGTAACAATAAGCCCTTTAACGCCTAATAATGCAACTTCATTAGTTCCCACTGCTGGCAATACACAAGTTTCTTTGGCTTGGGTAAATCCGACAGGTTGTTATGATGAAATAATGATTGTAGTTGCTCCTGCAACCAATTCAGGTACACCTACAGGAGATGGTTCTGCTTATACTGCCAATCTTGTATACAATTCTGGAACTGCTTTGGGCAATGGTTTTGTGGCATACAAAGGCAATACTTCACCACAAATCATCACAGGACTTACCAATTTTACTAATTATTTCTTTAAAATATTTACAAGAAATGGCACAACTTGGAGTAGTGGTATTGAAGTAAGTGCAATGCCTGTACCAAATTATTGTAATACAAGTTTGCATAGTAGCTCAAATGATTATGTTACCAATGTAACAATTCCTACTGCTACACTCAATTCATCTAATGGATTGGGAGCTGGTGGTTATACATTAGTACCTTCTACACCTTCAACCAATACAGCAAGTTTAGAACAAGGTATAACTTATTCTTTGAATCTCACAATTCCAAGTTGCTCTCCTACACAAACTGCTGTTTGGATAGATTTTAATAAAAATGGAACTTTTGAGGCTACTGAATATTTTTTGGCAGGCACTTGTGCTTCAAATTTGGCAATTATATCAGTTAATATTCCTATCACAGCATCACTGGGCTTGACAAGAATGAGGATAAGGACACGAGGAGCAGCTTTTGCGAATACTGATGCTTGTACTTCTTTTCCTTCAGGCGAAACAGAAGATTATACCATCAATATCACACCTGCCACGCCTGAAACTTTAGGCACACTCACAAGCCTGCAAGCAACTCCTGCTACGGTTAATAAAAACACAACAAATAATCCTATTTTAAGGATAGATTTGCCTACAACAGGTGCTTTGGGAACATTAACTTTAACCAATTTAATTGTAAATTCTGGTAATATTAGTGATGCAGATGTAGCAACAAATGGCGTAAAATTATATTATACCACAACTACAACTTTCAGCACAGCTAACCCAGTGGGTACAGCACAAAGTTTTTCAGGTGGTTTGGCTACTTTTAGTGGATTGACACGTTTATTAGCAAATGGTAACAATTATATTTGGGTTGTGTATGATGTAGCAACTACTGCTACCATAGGAAACACACTTGATGCACAAATTGCTATAGGAAATATGACCATTACAGAAGCAGGTGGAGCAACTGCAACAGGAAGTATTCCTACAAGTGCTTTAAATCCATCAGGAAGCATTTTAATTATACCACGCAACCCACAAGCATTGACCGCTACTGCATTTAGCAATAGCCAAATCAACCTTGCCACCACAGCCAATGCAGACAGTGATAATATAATTGTAGCGTGGAATAGCACAAATACGTTTGGTGCGCCAACAGGTACATATACCGTAGGAAATACTATCGCAGGAGGCGGAACAGTATTGTATATAGGAACAGTGGCAGGTTTGGTTAATCATACAGGACTTACTGCCAATACACAATATTTTTATAGTGTTTGGACAGTAGGAGGAAGCACTTATTCCAACACAGCCCAAACCGCAAATGCAACCACTTTGCCCAATCCTTTGAATTATGTATTTAGCCAAAGCAATGGGACTTATACAGTATTGTCATCTCCTACAAATATATATACAACTACATTTGATAGCAATACACCCACTTCCATTACTATCCCAAGTTTCACATATAATGGTGTGGCTTATACCAATATGTTTGTTTCTGTGAATGGATTTCTGAAATTAGGGGGAGCAACAGCCCCATCTGGTGGTAATGTTACGCCTCTTTCTACAGTTTCTACTGCTTTTCAAAATATTATCTCTGCTTTTGGAGTTGATTTGAATAATGCTACAGGTGGTAGTGTGGATTGGCAAAATGTAGGTGGTGAAATAGTAGTACAATGGACAAATGTAAGACGTTCAGGTGTTACAGGTGAAAGTATTAACTTCCAAATCCGTATGAATACCTCCAATGGTAGAATTAATATTGTATATGGTGGTTTTACACCAGGCACAAGCGCCAATACAATGCAAGTAGGTATTCGCGGTTTTGATGAAACTTGGCGTACTCAAATTCTTAATAGAGATGAAAATCTACTTTGGGACAGAACAACGACAGGAGCTACCAACACTGCTTCAATACCAATGACTGCTACTAATTTCCCTACGTCAGGGCTTACTTTTACTTACACACCCAATACTTGTACGCCTTTTCCTATTATTGGAGCAGTAACACAATCAGGCATAAATACAACCATAAATTGGACACCACAAGCAGAAGCCTTAGATGGTTATGATGTACGCTATCGTCTACAAAGCGACCCTATTAGCGGTTATACAGTAGTTAATGTGCCAGGACAGGCAAGCAATAATACAATTATATCAAGTTTACCTGTTGGTACATATATTTTTGAGGTAAGAACAAGGTGTTCAGGAAGCACATTTAGCGAATATTCAAATGCTGTTGTTTTGAATATATTAGGAAATTATTATCTCAAAGCATCAGGAGCAATAGCAAATACAGCAGATTGGGGTACAAATACAGACGGAACAGGGGCTAATCCAACCGCAATAACAGAAACAAATGCAATTTGGAATGTACGCAATAATCTTGCAGTGAGTAATTTGGTTGCTTGGACACTTGGTGCAAATTCTAAAATTATTGTAGGTGATGGTACAAGTGTTACTAATTTTGCTGTTTCAGCAGGTGCTAATATCACAGGGACAATAGATGTTGCAAATTTTGGCATACTTACTTTACAGGATACTAATAATCCAACTTTGGGCATATTGGCATCAGGAAGCACAGTAGATTATAACGGAACAGGGGCGCAGACAATAGCAGTTGCTAATTATAGCAATTTGATGATATCAGGTCCAAGACTATTTAGCCCTACAATTACTTTGGCAAGTGGTGTAATAGATATAAATGGCAATTTTTCTATTACAACAACAGGGGCAGGCTCTTATGCTAATACAGGTAATACCATTAATTTTAGTGGAACAGGTATGCAAACCATTCCTGCATTCACTTATCGTAATATTACCAACACAAGCAATGGCAATCGCACCCTTGACTCAAGTGGTGAGATAAACATTGCAGGTACATTTATTACAGGCACAGGTAGTTATGTAGTTACAGGAAGCACTGTTAATTATTCTGCGTCATCAGGTAGTTTTACAATGGCTTCGTTTAATTATAATAATGTTATTTTCAGTGGTGCTGCTACTTTTAGCATTGGTACAGGAAATACTATGAATGTTACAGGTAATTTTACGTTGAGTGGAACGGGTACTTTTAATGTTAGTAATTCAGCAGGAATATCTACCTTATCAATAGCAGGCAATGCTAACATCTCAAATGGTAATTTTAATGTAATTAATAGTAGTAGCTCACCAAATACTACAGTAAATATCACAAATGATTTAAATGTGTCAGGTGCTGGAAAAATAAATTTGGAAAGCGTAAGTTCTACATCAGGCGTTGGGGCTATAAATATAGGCAGAGATTTTATATCAACAGGAACATCAGTAGCAAGCTTAGGAGCTAATGGTATAGTTGATTTTGGTACAGGAACAATAGCCAACAATGCTATCAATATTGCACGCAATTTTAACCATTCTACCGCAGGGACATTTGGTACAGGCTCCACAAGTACTCCTTTGGGTTTTGTATTTAATGGTGGTGGAACTTTACAAACTTTTTCTTATACAGGGGCAGCAAGTTCACAATTTGTGCCTTATGTAGTGAGTGCTAATAGCCAACTTCAAATGTTGAGCAATTTAACTTTACCTTTGGGAACTAATCCAAGAAGTAATTTTACAGTAAATGCAGGTGCAATTTTGGATATGGGAACAAGAATTATCTCAACCAGCAATGCAACTGACGCAATTTTCACACTATCAAATACTGCAACCATCAAAACAGCACAACCGTTGGGGCTAACTGCTAACTTCTCAGGTTTTACTGCAGGAACAACTTTATTATTAAATTCAGGTGCAAATTATGAATTTAATGGAAATGTTGCACAAGTTACAAGCGCATTTGTAACCACACCTACTGCTAACACAGTTAATAATTTAATTATTAACAATTCCACAAATACAAGTAGCACAGGCGTAACTTTAAGCAGTAATTTAACGGTTGGAAATACTTTAAATCTTACTTCTGGCAAACTTTCAACAGGTGCAAATACACTCACTTTGCAACCAGGAGCAGGAGCAGTAAATCCTATGCTGGGCAAAGGAAATAGTTATGTGGTAGGAAATGTAAGTATTACTTCCAATGCTGATGCACAAACTTTATTATTTCCTATGGGGGCTGGTACTTGGTGGGGACCTGCAAGATTGGTTACAAATGGCGGAACTGCAAATAATACAACTTTTACAGTAACTTACAACAGCATAAGCCACCCTTTCAACGTGCAACCTTTCCCAACAACACCTGAAGTGATTAAAACTGCTTTAAATGCTTATTGGGATATAAACAGAGTTTCAGGAGCAAGAAATGCAGATGTTTCAATGTATTGGAATGGAAATTTGGGACAAATCACTGACCGTACAAAATTACGTGTATTACACGGTGGAGCAACTGCTTGGGAAAATTTTGGGGTTGATGATACCAATGGAAATGCGTCCAATGGAACAGCAGGCACAAATGTTCAAGGTTCTATCACCAAAAATGCAGTTTCTGTATTCAGTCCATTTACAATAGGTTCAACCGACCCAACAAATCCATTGCCTATTAGCTTGATGACTTTCTCAGGAACACGCATCAACACCAAAGAAAATAAACTTCAATGGGCAACCGCCACAGAAGAAAATAATCGTGGTTTTGAAGTGGAAAGAAGCCTTGATGGACAAGCATTTACCAAAGTTGGTTTTGTTGATGGTGCTGGAAATAGTGCAACTATTCGCAATTATTCATTTATTGATAACAATATTTCAACTTCTGCCTATTATCGTTTGCGTCAAGTGGAAAATAATAGCACAAATGCAACTTACAGCAATGTTATCTTTATAGAAGCAGAAAATATAGTTTCAAGTGTAAT
>JAAFIN010000039.1 GCA_013297825.1 Cytophagales bacterium | reverse complement strand
TTAAACTTTGAACCTTTCCATTATTGTAGCAGGCGGAACAGGAACACGTATGAACAGTGATGTTCCAAAACAATTTTTAGAGATAAAAAATACGCCTATTTTATTGCTTACACTTCAAAAATTTTATGAATATGACGCAAATATGCCTATTTGGATTGTATTGCATAAAGATTGGTGGAATTATTGGGAAAATATTTGTGAGGAATACAAAATAAAATTTGGTAAAGATATTCCAACGCATTTTTTGGTAAATGGCGGAAATACACGTATTCAATCTGTAAAAAATGCCTTGTCAGAAATTGATTTTTTTCTAAAATCAAAAAATATTTTGCCTCAAACAGCACTTGTAAGCATACATGATGCAGTTAGACCTTTGGTATCACAAAATATTATTACCCAAAATTTTGTGATTGCAAAAGAATATAAATCTGCTGTAACTTGTGTATCACTCAAAGATTCTTTGCGATATGCAGATGAAAAAGAAAATTATACCGTGAATCGTGCTTTGTATCGCCTCATACAAACACCCCAAACCTTTGATTTTCAAACACTTTATCAAGCATATCAAAGTGATAATATTGAAGATTTGACTGATGACGCATCTGTTTGGGAAAAAGCAGGTAATAAGGTGCAGTTGGTAGAAGGGCATTTTAAAAATATTAAAATTACTACCCCAGAGGATTTGGATATTGCAGAAATTTGGATAGAAAAAGCCTCTTAATTTAGAGTTAGGAGTGATTGTTTCTAAAAAAATAAACAAGATTTGGATAATTTGCCTTATTTTTTAGAATAAACCACACCTCTCCTTTTTCCTTTTTTTACTTTCTCCTAACACCTTTTTACTTATACCTTTTTACTTTCCCCTTATTTCCCCTTTTCTAAAATCTTCCATAAATTCCAAGTGGTAATTTCTTTTTAAAACCATCTTCCAAATATAATTCCCCAATTTCAAGGTTTTTATTTGGAAAAATTTGTGCTAAAAGATTTTCTACAATCAAAGGCGAAAAACCCAAAGAATATAAATTAAGCACCAAAAAACCATCTCTTTTGTCTAATATTTCCTTACAAAGTGAAAGCATTTCATAAATATATTCTTCCAAAACCCACTTTTCATTGTTTGTACCACGTCCATAAGCAGGAGGGTCAAGAATAATTCCTTGATAAGTTTTTCCACGCCTCACTTCACGCCTCACAAAAGTTAGTGCGTCCTCTGCCATCCAACGAATATCTGTGAGATTGGACAAAGCCATATTTTCGTTTGCCCAAGAAAGCACACTTTTGATAGAATCCACGTGTGTAACATCAGCCCCAAATTGACGTGCAGCCAAAGATGCACCACCTGTGTAAGCAAAAAGATTTAAGATATTAGGCGTTTGGCGATATGGTTGCAAATTTTTTAAACTTTCTGCAATAAATTCCCAATTAGAGGCTTGTTCAGGAAAAATACCCACGTGTTTAAAAGCAGAGAGTGATATTTTGAATTTTAAATCCAATAAATCACTTTGGTATCGCAAAGTCCAACCATTTTGGGTTTCAGGGGTTTTGATGTACCAATCACCTTTGTCCGTTTGATTTTTTTCACTTTGATTTTTTTCATTTTTTTTATCTTTGTCTTTTTCCTCATTGCGTTCAAACATTGCATCAGCTTCATTGAGCCAATCTTGTTCAGAAAGTGAAGGTTGCCAAAGTGCTTGCGGTTCAGGTCTGCTAAGAATATATTGACCAAATCGTTCTAATTTTTTGCCATTGCCACTATCCAAAAGTTCGTAATTTCTCCAATATTGAGGCGTAATGAGCGGAATATTTTGCATGATTTTGAGTTAATTATTTTAATAATCTACAAAGTAAATTCTAAAAAAACTATTTTCAAAAAAATTCTTAAACCTATAAGGTTTTAAAGATTTTATAGGTTTGAAAGATTTTTTAAAATCTTAGAGGTTTAAAAAACTATTACCAAAACCACCAAAGCAAAAAATTACCTACATCTTCCCATTTGATTTCTCTTGTTTTTGCATTACTCTTATTTAAAAAACCTTTTGGGGTGATGGGTATTTTAAAATACAAATCTTCTTTGTTTGGAGCGTTTGGGCTAATATCAGATAATTTAACACCCATAAGTACAGTATTTTTTTTATCAAATTTCAGGCTTATTCTCCCTTTTACCAAAGAATAACCAAACAAATCAATTTTGCTAAGAAAAGCACCTTTTTCATCAAAAGAAGCCAAATAATAATTGGCAATACCATATTCAATATTTGTATAAATACCATATAAAACTAAATAATGCGTTTTGTTGATGTATTTTCTTTCCCATTTTCCCATACAAAATACATTATACGGAACATTATTTGGTTTATAAACTTCCAATTCAGATAAAAATTTATCATTGTCCAATATTTTACAAAAATCTTCGGTGTTTTTATCTAAATTTTTATTCAAATTTTTGTGTTTTTGTTCAAATTCCTCTTTTTTCCCTGAAATTACAAAGGCTTTTTCATCTAAATAATATGGAAGTATTTTTATATTTTTGAGGTATTGAAGCGTATCATTTGTATTCTTTGAAAATGCAAAACCTGATGAAAATATAAAAATGAAAAATATAAAAATGGATTTGGGAAACATCATAAAATATTAATTTGTTTGCTGATTTATTGATAACAAAAATTCACATAAGCATTTAGAATGACAAAAATTAGGTTTTTATTGTGGTTTTTGTCCTATCTTCATAGTTGTAAAAGTTTTTTTAATAACAATCAAGGACAAAAAACTCAAATATTTGTGTCTTCTATTTGGTTAGATTCCATTTGTCTTAGGTGTTGTATGCCCCATTTTTTAATTTCATAAATAAGCGGTTTAATCGTTTCACCAAGTTCTGTGAGCGTGTACTCAACCGTTGGAGGCACAGTAGCAAAAATTTCTCTGCTGATTATCATTTCTTTTTCCAAATTACGAAGTTGAGTTGTAAGCATAGTAGGGGTAATGCCTTCTATTTCCCTTTCCAATTCTTTAAATCGTTTCGGACTGCCTTTTCGCAAAGCATAAAGAATGGGTAATTTCCATTTCCCCCCCAACACATTTAAAGAATGTTGGACAGGACAAACTATTTTTGAATTATTTTTTATTTTATTTTTCATTTTAAGTCATTGATTTACAACATTACTATAGTTTTCTATATTAGTACAGTTTTAATATACTACTTGCAAAAGTATAGTATTGCAAATACATTTGCAAAGTTCTTAAAACAAAAAAATAAAAATGGATACTAAAATGGACAATCATTCAAAAAAATTGCAAGGCAAAAATGCACTTGTAACAGGGGGCAGTCGTGGCATAGGTCGCTCTATCGTATTGGCACTCACAGCACAAGGTGCTAATGTGATATTCACATATAAAAATAATGAAGAAGCTGCTAAAGAAGTAGAAAATTCTGCAAAAGGAAGCAAATCTATAAAAAATGATATGAGAAGTCTTGATGAAATCAATGGACTTTTTGAAAAAGTTTCTAATGATTTTGAAGGACAACTTGACATTGTGATTTTAAATGCTTTTCCAGAGGCAATTTTAAAACCTACGATTATGATTTCTGAGCAAGATTATGATGCAATGTTCAATGGAACAAAAGGTATTTTCTTTTTATTACAAAATGCTGCAAAAAATGTAGCAGAAGGTGGTAAAATTATTACCATTTCAAGCGGTGCAGCAGGATTTGCAGGACAAGCAGGTGGTGCTTATGGCGGTGCGAAATCTGCTATTGAACGATTTACTTTATCACTTGCCAAAGAACTTGGCTCAAAAAAAATAGCAGTAAATGTAGTTGCTCCTGGTGTTACAGAAACAGAAGGTTTGGTAGCACCAAAACATATTGTGGATTATTTGGTTTCTCAAATTCCAATGGGACGATTGGGAAAACCTGATGAGGTTGCAAATGCAGTTATTCTTTTGACAATGCCTGAGGCAAGTTGGGTTTCTGCCCAAATAGTAAGAGCAAATGGAGGATTGATGTAGTGCATTTAGAAAAATGTAAGCAAAAAAGTAAAAAATAACTTTCCAAAATAAAATACATTTTTCGTTACCAACAATATACTGCACAAAAAAATCCTCCAAAAGTTAATTTTTGGAGGATTTTTTTATTGTTTTTATATGCTTCATTTCGCAGTTTTTCAAGAGTAATTTCGTCCAATTTTGCTATCATTTTAATAGCTTTTGCTATTTTTCTGCAAAAATTACGTATTTGCCAATTTTTTTTGATTAGAATTAATGCTAATATTAGTATTTTAAAATATATTTTTCATAATTATTTAATAAAATTTAGATTTTTTGTAAAAGAAATCCATCATAATTTATATTTTTTTTGGTGGTCTAAAAAATTATGTATATAAAATAAAAAAAAATTTCCATAAAATTATAATATTGTTGTAATATTTTTATAGTTTTAGGTGTATTTTATAAAAAATTAAAATAAATTAAAATAAAAAAAATAAAATGAAAAACATTCTTTCTTTTTTAATTATCTTTTTGGTGGGTAATTATTCAAAAAACGTATTCGCACAAGAAATTAAAACATTTGATTTGGAAATAAAAGTTTATATGCACGAGCCTTATGGCGTTTATTCAACCTTTATCAATAATACCTCATTGCAAAAAAACAATGAGCCTCAAAAAAATGATACACCTGTTGAAAAATTAAATATTACCAAAGAACAAGAGCAAAATTTTAAAAAACTCTTAAAGAAACTCCCACTCAAAAAAAAGATACAAAACCACGAAAATAAAAAAATTATTGATGGTGCAAGTATTTCTTTTGATATAAAAATTGATGGGAAAAAATATAAAATCAATTATACAAATTATCCATTGCACAAAGAATTTAGGGATTTGGTAAATTTTGTAAATGAAATTGCCCCAAATGACAAAATACCATATTCAAAATAAATGATAAAAATAAACGAAATTTACGAAATTTAAAAATGATTATAAATAACTTCATTTTATTTAATTTTGTAAAAAAACAATCCTAAATATTTTCCTTTGGGAAAACATTTAGGATTGTTTTTTTCTTATCCCCCAATAATCGTACTTAATTTCTTCAATAAATCTTTTCCTAATGCTTTCAAATCAAGTTGTAATTCAACCTCACTTTCACCTTGCAAAAGATTTTCCAAAGAGGTTTTTTCAATGATTTCACCATTCCAAAGATACAATTCACTTTCTGGCTCGCTAAGTGCTTTGATTTCTTTTGCCCCAAAACGTAATTTTTGGTGTTGAATTTCTTTTAAAACAATGTTGATTTTGCTATCATTTTTTAATAATTCTAAAATATTTCCTTTTTGGGTCAATTCCTCAAAATCATCAAGCAAATAATCACCTTCTTTTTCTAAAAATTCACGCAAAAACACAAATTTTCTTTGGGAAGTAAAAGCATTTTCAGCAGAAACTTGTGGTTTTTGTGGGGCAAGTTGTTGATTTTTGAGCCTCAAAAGTTGCAACAAAAGCGGTTGTGGCACAATCCCAAATAATGCTTCTTCCACTTGGGCAACATTCGCATTGACAAAAATTGTTTTGTCTTCCACAAGTGCGCTGCCACGCTCAAATTCGCACACTTCCCAATCGCCCACACAAAGCGTGTAAGGCATTTGTCCCTCAAAAAGATAGATTTTGTAACTCGTTTCTTCCTGCCAAATGTTGTAATAATCCGTATTCCACGCAAAAGATTTTTCTAAAAGCAGGTTTCTGTTAAGTTTTTCTTCAAATTTCAAAGGCAACGCAGGGCAAACCTTCAAATCAAAACACGTAAAACAGATTTCTTTTTGGTTTTCAGTCAGATTTTCATTGTATTTGGTGCCACTTTCTAAGATTTTTGTGAGCGAAAGATTGTATTTATCTTGAATTTGGGTTGCTTTTTCCACATCACAAAGATAAAAAACAGCATTTTCTTTCTTTGCAAGCTCAAAAATTGCTTCGTTTTCTGCCACTTCTGCCAAATATGGCACAGGTAAAGACGTATTAGGGTTTTCTTGTAGTTGGTACAATTTACGCAAAACGCCTGCTTTTTCTTGTTGTTGGGCAAAAGAAAAGCCTTTTTCTATCAAAAATTCAATGGTTTTTGGCAAAAAATCAGGATATTGTGCTTGTGCATCTCTTATTTCTTTGAGCGTAACCGCTTCGCCTTTGTCCAAAAGGTGTTTTCGTACTTTTTCTACCTCACTTTGTTGCGTTTGAACGCCCCAAGCACGTAAAAAAGTGGTTTTTTCAGGATTTTCTTCGTCCAACCAAGCACGCAACCAAAGCGGTAACTGCTCACTTTCAAGCGAAAATTCAGGGTTTTCTATCCAATTATGCGGTTCATTGCCCCAAATTTTGAGGTTTCCGTATTTTTCAGACATTGCAATAAAAAACGTATCAGTTGGGCGTTTTTTCCACGCCTCAAAAGCATAATCTATAACCTCTATTCGGAAAATATCACTGATATTTTCTGCGTTTTCAGAGGTATTTGTTCCCCCTTCGGGGGTTAGGGGGCTTTCCCAAGGCTGTGATTTAAAAACATTTTTTTCTAAATAAGGAAATAACCTTAATTCTCCAACATTATACTCAAAATAAGGTTTTTTCTCTGCATCAAGTCGCAAAATCTCTGCACAATGAGCGTATTTTTCATCTAAAATTGCCTCGTCTGACACAAAATTTGGGGCTTCAAAATAGAAATTTCCTTGACTTTCCCCAAAAACATTTTCACCAAAGGTTATTTTATGATTTGACAAGGTTTTTACCTCAAAATCTGCAATATTGGTGTTAAAATTCTTTGCCATTAGCACCAAAAATGCAAGTTGCGAACCGTTTTCTATTATCTCAAAATCCGCTTTTAACGCATTTAAAACAAGTTCTTTGGATATTTCGCCTGCGATTTCTTTGATTTTTTTGGTAAGCGGTTCATTGTCAGGCATCTGTAACAAAATACTATCCAAAAGTGCGAAATATTCGGTGTATTTTGGCAAAATATCCACGAGTTGGAGCGTATATTTTCCTATTTTTTCAAGGTGAAAATGAATTTCTTGGTCATATAACAAATCTCCAAACGGAATTCTATTGCCTTGTGCAGTTTCCACCACCAATTTCTTGGTAATTTCTGCGATATTGGTGTCTTTTTGCCTAAAAAGTTGCAAAGATTGATATTCCAAAGAGTCTTTATTGTACGAGACGCCCTCTCTAAGGACAATTTCGGTCATCAAACTTATGCTATGTGCCTGAAAAGTTGGGTTATTGTTTTCTGCTAATAGTTCTGAAAGGGTTTCAGCAGAGGCATTTTTTAGGATTTCTTGGGTTAAAATTTCCTCCCCAACTAAGCCTTTATTTTCTAAATTTTGGGTAAATAATTTCTCTGGAAGGATTTTATATTTATTTGGAAAAAGATTTTTTAAAGTATCGTGAATTTTTTGTTTGTTTTTTCCTGCGAATGCTTGCGAAAAATTGCCTTTTTTCTCCACAAGATACGTTTTTTCTTGTTCAGTTTCCGAAAAAGTCAAGTGCATAAAAGCGTGTTCGCTGTTTAATTCTGCAAATTGAATTAAATTATTGGCTTCATCTTCTTGCAAAAGCAGATTTTCGGTAATTTTTAGGCTTTTGATGAGTTGATTTTCAGCAAGCACAAAAGGCTGTTCTTTCAAAAATGGATAAATATTTTTATCTGCCATTTTTAAAGTTGTAGTTTTTTGAACTGCACGCACAAGTGCGTTATAACTGCGTGTTTGTAGGGCATTTTCCCTATAAAAAATGCTTTGGGCATTTGCAAAACCTTCATTTTTATTCACAAAAACAAAGTTTTTGCCTGCTAAATTCTTGTTATTTCGGTTTTGGGCATAGAGATTTTTAACATTTTCATAAAAATTAGCTGGATTTTCTGCCAAAACTACAGGCAAAGCAGTGATATTATCCCAAAAGTTAAAAACGATATTTTGATAAATATCTTCTTTTCTGCACAGATAAGGGCGTAATTCTTCCCTAAATTCTGTGTTTTTTACCTTAAAACCTTCCAACCAAGCAGGAACTTCTGCGTCAGGAGCTAACAAAAATTTAGGTAACTGCACATTTCCCAAATTATTTGCAAATAATTGTATTTTTTCAAGAATTGCATTATCACCAACTTGTCTTAAAAACTTAAAAAATTCGTGTTTTTCTTCTGAATTTGGTTTGTTTTCTGCGATTTTTTGGGGAATTTGGGCGATAATATTATTCCAAATTGGGTTTTGGCGTGTTGAACTTAGTTTAAAAGCATCTTCCTGAATAAATTTCAAAAAATCTACGTGTGGAAGTGTCAAATTTGTGAGTTTTTCAAAGGCATTTTGGAGGTTTTCATAGTTTTCTACTTGTGCTAATTTTACATCAAAAAATACTTCTATTGAGTTAATAAAACCTTTTTTTGTGAAAATACTTTTTTTATCCAAAAGATTTTTGCCTTTTCTAATTTTAAAATAACCAACCACATATTCCAAGAACGCAAAAGGCTCATTTTGTACGCTTTCTATCTGCAAAAAATCTTCAAAATATGGCTGAATAAGCACTACATAAATATCTTCACGTTTCAAAAGGTGGTTAAATAAGTTTTCGTGATATTCTTCCACTTGCATTTTGTATTTTTCCAAGAAATCACTCACTTCCAACGTAGGATTTAAAAGTTCTTTTAATGGTTTTATTTGTCCATTTTGGTTTTTAAAAATGCTAATTTCTCTTAAATCATTAGGCGAAAGGTCTTTTATTTGTGCCAAAAAGTCAAAAAGATTGTGTTTTTGTGGAATTGTAAAATTTTTGCCTTGCATTTTTGCTAAAACCTTATTAAAAAGCAATTTTCCATTCAAAAGATAATCCATTTTTCCTTTTAAGGCATTTTGAATGTCTTTAAAATCGCCAATATTCAATTCTAAGGTTTCAAAACCCATTATTTTTAGCTCATTTACAATGATTTTTGTGTCTTTATTCACCAAAAATACATTTTCCAATGCCTTCAACTCATCAATGGAATAATAATTTGCCTTTCCTCGCCCATCTACACAACGAAAAACTTTCAACGTAGTGAATTTTACCATAAAATTCCTATCAAAATCAAGTTTTTGCAGTTCTTCCACAAAAATATCGTATTCGTCTTTGCTCAAAGTCGCAAACCATTCATCTATCAAGGTTGTATTTCCCTCTTGTAAAAGCTGTTTTAAACCCCAACTTTGTAAACCTAATTTGTCGTTTTTGGTTGCCTCCTCGTGCAGATAATCCGCAGAAATGGCATCAGTCCAAAAAAACCACTCTTTGGCAATGCCAAAATTCATTGGTTCAACAGGAAGATTGGTTTTTTTGAGTAAAACAAGGTCTTTTGGATAAGCATTTTGTTTGTTTGTGGGAATATTTGCACGCAAATACGCCAAAAACGGTTCATATAAATACTTTCCTATCAGTTTGCTGTTGTATTTATCAGGCTTATCAGAGGAAAGCAAAGCCCCATAAAGCTGTGTATATTTGGTAAAATTGCTTCTTTTGTATTGGTTTAATTTTTCCTTGACCGCCTCGCCCACATACTGGAGGGTTTCAAAATTCGCTTCGCCTTGGTCGTCCAAATGGGTTCTATCTGTAACTTTATTAAAGGAAGTTGCGTGTAAAAAGTACGCCAAATTGTGCCTTTCGTTACGCATTGGGAAATATTGGTAAATGCTTGGGGCATTTTTCATACGTGTAATGCCTTCTTTTTGGGTTTCGTAGCCAAGCGTTATCTCAATGGGGCAAAAAGGGAACTCTGGGTCTATTTTTTGGAACTCTGGACTGCCCACATCTATTGAAAAATGCTCCTGAGAAATGCCAAAACGCTCTATTACCTCGTCTTGTAACACAACCCTTTTGAGAGTTTTGAGCAAATTGAGCGAATAACCAATGCCAGATTTGAGGTTTTCTAAGGAATCTTTGAGTTTTTCGTATTTTTTCTCCCCAAATTTCAAAAAAATCAAAGAACCTCGCTCGGTATTGAGTGCCTGTAAGAGATTTTGGTGGTCTTTTAGGAAGTTAGCAAGTGCGATTATCTCGCTTTTTGGGAAAATAACCCTTTCTTTGAAGTCCAAATCCTTTACTTTTTCGTCAGGCGACACAGGAAAGCACGAAAGTACGATTTTTATAAGCCAAGACGCAGGGGAATTATCCGAAAAATCACTGTGAAGTTCGGTTTTTTTGGTGTCATTGAAGTTCAAAAGGTCATCAAATTGCGATTTTTGTCCCCAACTAAAAAGAATAGGTCCTGCGAGGTCATTTAGAAGTTCATCAGCACCATCAAATTTGCCTACTAATCTATGCACAAGTTTAAAACCAATGCCATAACGTCCTATTTTACCGCAATTTTCAGGCTTGGTTTTGTCTGCTTTTGTGCCTTGAAAAGAGTTCAAAACTGCCCTAATGTCAGCCACAGAAAAGGGTTTTCCATTATTTAAAGCCAAAAAATAATGTTCATTGTAGAGAATTGCACAATCCGTAGCTTGGCTATCTGCACCATTTTGCAGGAATTCATAAATTGCCTGTGCATCTTGTGCATTTTGGAGTTTTGGGGTAAGGTCAGCCTTGATATTGCTAACAATTCCATTGACCATTTTGTAAAAACCACTTGTTTCTTGGAAATTAGCACCTATAAAATGCTCGTCCCAATGTGGCATATCATAACCTTGTTCGCTTTTCCATTGTTGGCGGAAATTTGCGGTATTTTTTAATAACATAACGTTGTTGTTTTTTGGGAATTTTAATTTTTTTGGGAAAAAAAATTGAGGGAAATTTGCTAAATTATGATTAAATCTTTGGGAAAAAACTTAATTTTCAGTTTTTTTTTATATATAAATCAAACTTTTCAGTGATTTCTTCTTTGATATTTTCCCAAGTTATTTTGGAAAAAGAAATTGGGTTTGGATATAGTTCTGCATCTCCAAAATAAGTGATTGATTTTAGAAGTTGTACGATATTAGTGGTTTCAAATTTTTTTTGATAAAAAGAAATTATATCTTCAAAATCATAATATTTCAGACATTCATACAAATCAAAAAAATCTTTTTTTGAGCCACGCCTTTCTATAGCATTCATTTTAAAAGCCATCGCATCATCAACACTAAAAAAACGTATATCTTCAATCAATTCAAAAGGTTTTAGATAAGGCTTTTTGGGTGAAATAATTTCTACTTTTACCTCCTCAATTCGTAATCTCATTGTTTGTTTTTCTTGCACATCAACAATGACATTAGAAAAATTATTTTCTAATTCTTGTAAAATAAGACCTTCATCAAATAAAACATTAGAAAACAAATCTAAATCTTCTGACCTGCGATGTCCCCAACGCAATGACAATGAAGTGCCTCCTAACAAAGCAAAATCTTTGAGGGCATCTATTTCCATTATTTTTTTTAATAATCCCAATGTGTTGGGTTCAACTGTTTCTTTGCGTAACATTTAAAATCTTCTTGTTTTAAATTAAAAATTAGACAACAAAAATGCAAAGTTTTTTTATTAAGCCAACTTGCATTTACAATTTCTTTCCTTATGCGTTCTTCGCCATAATATTGTATAATTTCTTGCAAATCTTCCAAAAAACCATATTCTAATACTCTTTGCATCACAAAAAGGCTATATTTTTCAACATCAAGGTTATCAAAATCAACGTCCCAAAATGATTTTTTGGAAATGTTTAATTTCTGCATAAAAATACATTTTTAATGTTTATAAATTTATCAAAAATAAATATTTTTTGTAAGAAATGCAAATTTTTTTAGGGATTTTTTTGTGAAAAAATGAAAAAATAATAAAAAATTCACGTATATTTGTTTTAAATGTTTGCTTTAAATTTAACATCACAACACATAACAAAAATTTTACAAAAATTTTTATGAAAAATTATTTTCTTTATATTCCCACATTTTTAGTTTATTTGAGATTATTTTTAGGTTTTCTTATCCTTTTTTTAACCACTTCATATTTTCAAAAAGGAAATACAATTTTAGTGGTTTTATTGTGGATTGGTTTGTTGTCTGATATTTTTGATGGCATATTAGCGAGGCGTTGGGGCGTAGCAACTGATGCTTTGAGAAGGGCTGATGCAAGGGTAGATGTAGTTTTTTGGCTTTGTGCTATGTTTTGTGTGTGGTGGATTGATGCGTCAGAAGTCCAAATATATTTTTGGGGAATTGTGGTTTTATTTGTTTTAGAACCTGTTTCTGATATTATTCACCTTATAAGATTTGGCATAGATGGTGCTTCCCATAATTGGCTTTCCAAATTTTGGGGAATTATTTTATTGATAACATTTTCCATTGTTTTGGCAGGAAATCAAGCAGGAAATATGTTTTTGGTGATGATAATTGTGGGCGTTCTCTCACAACTTGATAGAATTTTGATTGCACTTTTATTGCCAAAATCTGAGGCAGATATTCCATCATTTTATCACGCATATTTGCTCAAATGTGGCAAAACTTTCAAGAGATATTCGTTATTCAATTAGAGTTTTTTAAACAAACTCATTTTGGAACACGGATTTTACAAACAGCCAAGTTCTTTCAGAATGACATTATTTTTACGGATTTTTTTCTTTTTTTTTGTGAAATTTTGATATTTTTTATCAATTTTTAGGTTTTGTTTTAAAAATCATAAAAAAAAACGCTTTTTGGCTATTTCTTTCCTCTTAATTACTTACACTTTCCCCTTAATGATATGTATTTACTTGACGAAAACGAAAAATCGCAACTTATGCGTGAAAAAGTAACTTTTTTGCTTGAAAGCAGAGAAGCAAATAATTTATTGTTGGCATTTAATTTATTGGAAGGTGGAGGCGTGCCTGATATTCACGTGCCATATTTAGTTTTTTGGGTTTTAAATTTTAGGTATGAAAATTATGAAATGATAGAAAATCCACTTAAAAAAGTATTAAAAAAAACGATTTCAAAAAATGATTATAAATTTTTGGAAAAAAATGATTTTTTTAATGATAATTATGAATTTAATGATGTAAATATGTTTCATAATTTGGTAAAAATGGAAACACAAATGCAACCGTCAATCAATATAGAACAAGTTGCATTACTTTTTTTTATTCACGAAAATACTGCAAGAAAATACATTTTGACCAAAGAAATTAGACCTGATTTGTGGTATTTGATTATAAATGAGTACAACTGGGTATATTTTAATGAATGGGATTTATCAGAAATTCCACCACAAATACAAGATTTAAAATTCTTGGGTTTAAACTTATCATATTGCAATTTTGAAGAAATTCCTGATTTTTTGGGCAAAACAAATTTTCATTACATTGATTTTGATGAGGGTTCAGTTGATAAAAAACTTATCAAAGAATTAGAAAAAAAATGCCCAAATCAAATGGCTGGATATTATTATAACAAGGCTTGGCAATTTGCGGACAAATGTAAAAATGAAGAAAATCCTACAAAAAAAGAAACACATTATAAAAAAGCCCACAAATTACTAAAAAAATCTGTAACATTAGACCTTAATTTTGGGGAATCTTGGCATTGGTTAGGCATTATTGAAAGACACAAAAACCAAGAGCAATGTCTTATGTATTTTGATAAAACTTTTCAGGCATACCAAAATATGATACATTATTATACCCAAAATCCTGATTTTTTGGGTCGTCATAGCATAAGTCAATTATATTATTGGCAAAGTTGTGTGTTGGCTTTGCAAAAACGTGAAGATGAAGCCTTTGAACGTTTGGAAAAAGCCATCAATTTGGATATTTCGCACAAAGACGAAGCAATTGGTGATGATGATTGGGATTTTTATAGAGACACAGAAAGATTTAAAAAAATGGTGGGTTTGTAAGTCTAAAAATTGATAAAAAACATCAAAAATTCATAAAAAAAGAAAAAAATCCGTGAAAATTTGTGTTAATCCGTAAAATCCGTGTTCCAAAATAGCTTTATTTAAAAACTCCATTGCAAAAATATACAAAAATTGTTTGAAAAAAATTTGTTTTTTTCGCTTTTTTTTAAGAAATTTATAAAAAAATTTTCATACTAAAATGGATACCGCACAACAGAAATCTCACCAAGATTCCCTTAATTATTACCTTGATTTATACCAAAAAGACTCAAGTTCTATGCATTATCTCAAAAATGTTGCATATTATTTGGCTATGTTGGAAAGATATGATGAAGCACTCACAGAACACGCAAAAGTTCAGGAACAACTTCCCAATGATGATTGGAATTTGGGCAATATGGGTTATTGTTATCAAAAAAAAGAAGATTACAAAACCGCATACAGTTATCATTATAAATCACACCAATTTAACCCAAATGCAGTTTGGAACACAAACCAAGTGGGTTATTGTTTACAAAAAATGGGAGATTATAAGGAAGCATTGAATTATCATCTCAAAGCAAAAGAATTATGCAAAAATGCTCGCCAATCTGTGGACAAATGGCACAAAGAACAAATTGCATACTGTACTATGCAAACACAAGGATATGCAAAAGCATTACCACTTTTTAGAGAATTGGAAAACGAAAATCCACACGATATTTGGGCTTGCAAACAGATTGCGTATTGTTTATTTTACTTAGGACAAACTTATGAAGCACTTGATTACCACAAAAAAATTGAAGAAAACGCCCCAAAAGATATGTGGAACATAGGACAAATGGGTTATGTGTGTGAACAATCTGGCGACCATTACAAAGCAGTTTCTTATTTTGAAATATACACAGACAGCGAAGAAAAAAAAGAAGATGCGTGGGGTTGGGAGCATTTGGCATACAATCACAAAGAACTTGGAGAATATCAAAGTGCGATTTATTTCTATCAAATTGCTGAAAAATATGCAAAAAAATATGCAAAAGGTAATAACGTTTTGTATTATATTTGGGAAAATACAGCTTTTTGTTACCTTGAACTCAACCAATTACACCAAGCACTTGATTATTTTTTGAAGCTAAAAGAAGTTTATATAAATAAAATGGAGTTTTTGGGTGATTTGGCTTGGGTTTATCTAAAAATGCGTGATTTGGAAAAAGCAGAAGAATATTTTGAAAAGATTATTAAAAATCACGAGAAAAAATATCAAATACTTTCAAATAAAGACCTTTTGCACGTTGGGCATTATTATTTTTGTAAGTTTGATATGGATAATGCAAACAAATATTATAAACAAAGTCTTGAAAAATATGAAGAAAAAGAAACTTTTTTTGATGATTTTGAAGAAGATTACAATGTTTTACAGGTTTTTGGCGTAATGTATTCAGATTTTAGACAGGTAAAGATGGAACTACAAGCCCCCTAACCCCCGAAGGGGGAATTTTATAGGATTTTTTTTTAATTTAAATAATTTTTTCAACATTCTAAATTGCCTTTTGTTCCCCCTTTGGGGGTTAGGGGGCTTCCTTTTTTATATGCCAATAGAACTTTATAATGGGCGTTTTCAACGCTTGGAAGTGGAAGATGAATGTATAGGACAAGGTGCGGAAGGTTCTATACACCAAATAATTTATCCCCAAGCATTGGAGGGTTATGTGGTAAAACTTTATAAAGACAATG
The DNA here is from genome assembly GCA_013297825.1 of Cytophagales bacterium. Taxonomy (GTDB): domain Bacteria; phylum Bacteroidota; class Bacteroidia; order Cytophagales; family Microscillaceae; genus JAAFIN01. Next base: position 13,074 of record JAAFIN010000039.1, on the reverse strand, counting down.
AAAGACACGCTTCACGCCAACAAAAAATAGAATATCTTATCAAAAATATTCCACATTTGAAAAATGAATTTTCAGTGATTTTTCCTGAAGATGTTATTTATCAATATGGTAATTTTGCAGGTTTTTTGATGAAAAAAGCACCTGGTGAATATGACCTTACTACACTTTGTAACCTCAATAATTCGCTTAGATTACCTGCAAGTTGGCACGAAAAATACAATCGCAATAGCCCAGAAGGTATGCGAAACCGCTTAAAATTGTGTTATAATATTGCATCAGCTTTTAACCAAATACACAACACCAAAAAATTTACTTTTGTAGATATAAAACCTGAAAACATCAAAGTAAGTTTTTCAGGGGCGATTTCTATTGTGGATATTGATTCTATTGCGATAGCTGACGGAAGTGATTTGTTGTTTCCTGCTGAAAAACTTACACAAGAATATAGTCCTGTTGAGAGCAAAGATGTTGATTTAAAAAATGATTTGATAGACGAAACTTGGGACAGATTTTCTATTTCAGTGTTATTTTACAAAATATTATTTGGATTGCACCCCTTTACAGGAACTTGTAGGGGAAATTATAGCCATCTTACTGCCAATGAACAAAAAATTGCAGAGGGACTTTTTCCAAATGGTGAAAAATCAAAATATTTTGAACAAATACCTGACCCTCACAAAAAGTTTAGGGAAATGCCCAAGAAAATCAAAAAGCTATTTTTAGATTGTTTTGAAAAAGGACACGAATTACCAAAATATCGCCCTTCTGCATCAGAATGGTGTCAAAATCTCCAAAATGCCAAACCAAAAAACTATGAAATAAGCCTTTGGAAAAATTGGGCTAAAAACCTTACTTCTTCCAAATCACAAGAAAAAACCAAAGAAATCGCAAAAAATGACCAACAGGCAAATTCCCAAAAACCAAAAGGCACCGAAGGGCTTGGGCTTTCGTTGGTGTTGATGACACTCATTGCTTTTTTGGGTTATGGACTTAGCAGATATGATTCTATGCTCAAAAAACAGGCAATTCAACAACAATATGGTGATTATTATAAAATTGCAAAAGTTACCAAATACAACGAAAGAATGACCCACGTGGATAATTATCATTTTGTGGATTATTATTATAAAGATGTGGTTTGGGTACTCAAAGACGGAAAATGGGGACTTATCAATAGGCAAGGTGAAAGCATTACACCATTACAATATGATTGGGTAGGAAGTTTTAAAAATGATTTTGCGATTGTAAAACAAAATGATTATTATGGTTTTATGAATGCACAAGGCGTAGAAATCACCCCTTTGAAATACAAATTTGCACAAGATTTTAATGAACAAGGTATGGCTTTGGTCAAAGAAAATAATCAATATTCATTCATTGACCAAAAAGGTGCAAAAATATTTGATATTATGTATGATGATATTTCAGAATTTAAAGAAGGTTTAGCGATTGCACACAAAAACGGTTCGGTTGGATTTATTGATATGCAAGGAAAACTTACCATTCCATTACAATTTCAGGAAGCACACCCATTTTCAGAAGGATTAGCTGGTGCAATGGACGGTTATGGTTACTGGGGTTTTGTGAATAAAACAGGTGGTTTTTCTATCACTCCAAAATACGATTGGATAGGCAGTTTTAAAAATGGAAAAGCCCTCGTAAAACAAAATGGCGTGGAATTTTATATTGATAAAACTGGAAATAAATTATAAACTAAAAAGTTTAAGGTTTAAAAATAATATATTTGGTTCTTTGATAATTTTTATGGAAGAACAACATAGCACACACTTTTAGTATGTGAAAACATAGTTAAATGTAATTCCAAAAAAGACACACACTAAAAGTGTGTGCTACAAAATATCGTTTTTTGTCCTTTTCCATAAAAATTGTCAGATACAAAAAAAAGAAATATAATTTTCATTTATTCACAAAACTACTATCCGTCAGCATTTTCAAAAACAAAATAATATCTTTTTTTTCTTGTGGCGTAAGTTTTAGAGAAGTAGCATCTATTTCGTTGGTAGCTTCAATAATAAGAGGGTCTAAGGCAAGCGAAGGTTTTATATGTTCGTTGTAATGGTCTAAAACTTCTTCTAAACTCTTAAAACGTCCATCGTGCATATAAGGTGCAGTAAGAGCAATATTTCTCAAACTTGGAGCTTTCATTTTTCCAATATCCATTGGTTTTTTTGTAAAAAATCCTACACCCAAATCCTTATAATTTCCGTCTAATCCGTTGTTATGCAAGGTGTTTAATTGTGTGAGATGGCTTCCATGACAATCACCACAATTTCCACCTCGTATGCCTGCACTTGCGATAGGGTGCGTAAAAAATAACTGAATACCTCTTTGTTCTTCTTCAGTTGGCGTAATTTTTCCTTGTACGATTTGGTCGTATTTGCTACCAGCAGATATCAAAGTTCTTTGGTATTGTGCTAAGGCTTTTGCTATATCTAAAGCCCCCCAACCCCCAAAGGGGGAGTTTTTAAAGGCATTTTTAAACAGCGTTACATATTCAGGAATATTTTTTAATTTTTTTACCAAATTTTCTTTGGTCATATTCATTTCTAAGGGATTTTCTAAGGGGTGTAATGCTTGTTCTTCTAAGGAATTAGCCCTTGCGTCCCAAAAAAATTGTTTTTGCCAAAGCAAATTAACCAAAGACATTGTATTTCGTGGCAATATTGCCCCATCTAAACCTTTTGCGGTAGGAAGTCCATCAGTAAATGCTTTTTGGGGTTGATGACACGAGGCACAACTCATTTTATCATTAGAAGAAAGACGCACATCAAAAAAAAGTTGTTTTCCCAACGCAATTACATCAGCATCAGGAAGATTATCTTTTGGAATATAAAAATTTTCTCCAAAATGTGGAGGTGTTTTTAAAATATTTTGTATATTTTTGAGTTCTTTTTTACTAAAATTTTTATTATTATTTGTATTATTGTTTTCCGTTTCTGTTTTTTTTGTAATATTTTTGTCCATTTTTTTACTAAAAAAACAGCCCTCCACGAAAATAACCGCTAATATTAAAAGACAAAGTTTAAAGTTCAAGGTTCAAAGTTTAAGGTTTAAAAGTTTAAATAAAAAAAAACGTGTCATTCTGAAAGAATCTGGCTGTTTTGTATTTGGCTGTTTAATTTATCATTCAACATTTATCATTCAACATTAAAAAAAAGGCTGTTTCATTCCTAATTCCTAATTTACAATTCCTAATTATTATAAATGCGTTTCGTTTTTCCCGAATTTCTTTGGGCTTTGTTGTTTTTAATTGTGCCAATATTGGTGCATTTATTTAATTTTAGAAAAATAAAAAAAGTTTATTTTAGTGATATTAGCCTACTAAAAGAGGTCAAAACTGAAACTAATGCTTTTCGTAGAATTAAACATTTTCTGATTTTGCTTGCACGTTTGGGAGCAGTCGCATTTTTGGTGCTTGCGTTTGCACAGCCATATATTCCAAGTCCTAACCGCAAAAATATTCAAAATGCTGGTAATTTGGTTAGTATTTATTTAGATAATTCGTACAGTATGCAAAATGAAACAGGAAACGAAAAATATCTTGATTTTGCACTCCGAAATCTCCAACAATTAGCCAAAGTTTTTCCTGCCCAAACGCAGTTTCAACTTATTACCAACCAATTTGAGAACAAAGAACAATATCCACTTTCTGCCCAAAAATTCGCAGATAGATTGGTTGATATAAAATTTGCACCAAATTATCGTTCTTTGGCAACTATCCAAAAACGTCAAAATGACCTTGTAAATCGTTATGCACCCAACCGAAAAAATCAAATTTTTTGGTTGTCTGATTTCCAAAAAAGCACTTTGGGCGATTTGAATAAAATAAAACTTGATTCTTCCCAGCAATATTATATCGTTCCTATCAAAGCAGACAATACGCCAAACGTTGCTATTGATTCTATTTGGCTTGAAAATCCTTTTGTAAAACCCCAAACTACTAACCAACTTAACGTAAAAGTACGCAATTTTGGTACAGAAAATTTCCCAAATTTTACTTTAAAATTATTTTTGGATAATCAACAAGTTTCTACCACCACCTTAAACCTTACTTCAAAAGGTTCTTTGCAAGCACAATTTAATTTTACGGTGTCGTCAGGAGGTTGGAAACAAGGAAAAGTAAGTTTTGAGGATTTTCCTGTGGTTTTTGACAACGAATATTTTTTTAGCTTGAATGCTTCTCCACAGATTGATATTTTGCATTTATTTGACAGCAATCCCACAAGTTTTGTAAAAAATGTATTCAGCAATGAAAATGCTTTTAACATCAATAGCCAAAATGTGAATAATATTGATGTCAAAAAAGTAGAAAATATGTCATTTATTGTGCTTGATGAAGTACGCAGTATTAGCGGAGAATTGGCTCGTATTATTACCCAAGAAGTCCAAAAAGGGGCGACTTTGTTGGTAATTCCTACCACACAAGGCGGAGAAGGATTTAAGGATTTTTTGAGTGGTTTTGGTGTAAAGAATTATGTTTTTGAGAAAAATGAAGAACAATCCGAAAATGCCCAAAAAACAACTGCGGAATTGGGTGGAATTGATTTAAACCAACCATTTTTTAAGGGAATTTTTGAAAAAATACCGCAAAATATGCAAATGCCTTACGCTGGCGTAGGTGCAAGCTGGCAAAATTCAGGCGAAAATTTATTGAATTTTAAAAATAAACGCCCTTTTTTATCAAAATTTCAAGCACAAAAAGGTACAGTTTATTTGTGTGCTTCGCCTTTTAGAGATGCTTTTACCAATTTCCCAAAACACGCTATTTTTGTGCCTGTGATGTATCAAATGGCAATGTTGAGCAAAACCGCAGGCGAAAGACTTGCTTACACATTCCAAGATAGAATTATCAAAATCAAAACACAAGCACCGCCCAAAAATCAGCTTTTTGAGCTTGTAAAAGATAAATTAAAACTCACACCTTCACAGCGTTGGGTTGATGGCGAATTAACCTTAGAAATCCCTGAACAAGCCACAGACGCAGGTTTTTATAGTTTGAGATTGGGCAAAGAAAACATCAGAAATTTGGCTTTTAATTATGAAAAATCAGAATCCAATATGGATTTTTATTCTGCAAATGAAATTCAAAGCATTTTTGGAAAAAATAAAAACGTACAAGTGTATGATATTTTGAAAAGCAAAAATTTTGTTCAAGGTTTTCAGGAGCGAAATCTGCAATATAATCTTTGGAAATATATGCTAATTGTGGTGTTGTGTTGTTTGGCGTTGGAAATTGCGTTGATGAGATTGTTGAAATAAAAATTAAAAAAATAAAAAAATATAGTACGTTTTATAAATCCATTTATGAATTTTAGTCATATCACTGTACAGTTTCTAAAAGTTGGGTATAAAACCAAACTTTATTAATAAAAAACATCAATAAAATGGTTCTCTGACAATTTTTGTAGATTTGTTGTTCCCCACGTTTCACGTGAGGTTACCACAGTTAAACCCTTTCAGGGTTTTTCTGTGTAAAAAAACACATTTAAACAACCCCAAAGAGGTTGAACAATAGTAACCCTACGTAAAACGTGGGGAATTAAAAATAATTTTCCACAAAAATTGTCAGACAACCTAAATGTTAAATGAAACAGCCATTTGTCAATCATATTGAAAATAATAAAAAATCCTTTTCTTCTTTTGAGGAAAAGGATTTTTTATTTTCTTTCTAAAAAATAAAAGACATTTTTTATGTTTAAAAATTAAAAATATAGAGCTTTTAAGATAAAAATTAAGTTACAACTAAAAAAAATTTAAAAATATTTGTATTATTCATTTAATTTTTTCTAAATTTGCAAAAAACCAACAAAAGGAAGTAAAAAATACATTTTGACGGTTTCCTGACTCCTGACTACTTTTTTATATTTTGGCTGTTTCCTGATTACTGACTCCTGACTCTAACAACTTTTTATGAATACCTTTTTTGATGAAAACAAAGTTCTGGACACGCTAAGGCATTATTTGCCTGCACAAATGCCCCTAAAAGATTTTGTTCATCACAATACCTTACACGCTTACCAACACCAAAAATTTTTTGAAGCTACACAACAAGCCTGCGAAACTTTTGGGTATTCTACCACGCTTTGTGTGGAAGAATATCGCAAACTTTTTGCAGAAAAACGCATCAGAGAAGATATTTTAGACCACTGCATTATCAAACTCAAAGGTGAAAATAACCTTGATGTTTGGAAAAATAAAGCACTTCACGCACATATTGAAAAACCACACGACAAAAAAATAGGCAAACTTCGCAATTTTTGGCGTGAAGCGTATCATATTGACCTTAATGCACTTGTTCGTCCAAGCCTTTTTAGGATTATCAATGCGTATTTTGACCAAGGCGTTTCTATTTCGCATTTGCCAGCGTGGGAACACGGTATTTTGGCGTCTTTGGCAGAAATAGAAAAAAATAGTTTTATTTCTCTTTTTAAAAGAAAAAGAGCAAAAAATCTATTGCTTAATAGCTTCAATGCAAATGGATTAGGCAGTATTAAAATTGCGGATTTGCTCCAAATCTTATTGGGTGATTTGACCCCAGAAAATCCACATCTTTATACACAATATTTGTACGACCAACAATTTACGCACCCAGGTTGGTCAGGAATGGTGGCAGTTTTGGAACACAATCCACACGGATTGTTAGATGAACGCAAAGCAAAGCTAAAAGACCTTGTTATTTTGGAATTGTTATTGGAAATAGATGCGTTGGATGCTGAAATTGGCGAAAATTGGCTTCCTTTACCCAAGAAAATCAATGTACCTATTTTTGAAGAAATGCACCAAAAACCTGATACTTCCAAAGAATATTTTGAGCTTGTACGTATTTGGCAAAACGCTTTTGAATGGACATATTATGACAATGTGCTTGCTGGTATTCAATGTTGTGATTCAGAAAAAAAATTATACGAAAAAAATACCGAAAAAAGAGCTTTTCAAGCAATGTTTTGTATTGATGATAGAGAAGGTTCTTTTAGAAGATATTTAGAAAAATTAGAACCAAATTGTGAAACATTTGGTGTGCCTGGTTTTTTTGGTGTGCCTTTTTGGTACAAACCTTTAAATGGAAAATCTTACATAAAACTTTGTCCTGTGCCTGTTAATCCAAAACATCTTATCAAAGAGATGGCAAGCGAAAAACACACGCACAAAAAAGAAATTTTGTTTTCTGAAAATAGCCATCACCTTTTTAGAGGCTTTCTTTTTACGATTGGATTGGGTTTTTGGGCAATTTTTAAATTGATAAAAACAATGTTCACGCCTTCGTTGAATGTTGCAACTATTTGCTCGCTTAATCATACGCATCATTCTTCAAAACTTTCGGTTGAAAACAAAAATTCAGAAGAAATAGAAAATGGTTATCAAGTTGGTTTTAAAATAGAAGAAATGGCGGTTTTGGTAGAAAATCTTTTAAGAAATATTGGTTTTTTGGATAATTATGCGGATTTGGTGTATGTGGTGGCTCACGGAGCAACAAGCGTAAATAATCCACATTATGCAGCGTATGATTGTGGAGCGTGTTCAGGGCGACCTGGTTCTGTAAATGCAAGGGTTTTTTGCAGTATGGCAAATAACACCAGCGTAAGAAAATTATTAAAAGAAAAAAATATTTTTATCCCTGAAACTACCCAATTTATCCCAGCAATTCACGATACTACAAGGGACGAAGTAGCGTTTTATGATACAGATTTTATTTTTGAAAAAAATAAACAACCCCACGCAGACATTCAAGAATTATTCAAACAAGCAGGTGATAATAATTCCAAAGAACGTGCAAGGCGTTTTGATTTGATAAATATTAGACAAAAAGCCAAAAAAATTCATAATAAAATAAAAAAACGTTCAATTTCCATTTATGAACCTCGCCCTGAACTCAATCACGCAACTGACGCACTTTGTATTGTAGGCAGACGCAAACTTTCACACGATTTGTTTTTGGATAGGCGTTCTTTCCTAAATTCTTATGATTTTAGCACTGACCCAGATGGAACGTATTTGTTCAATGTGCTTTCTGCTTGTACGCCTGTGTGTGGTGGTATCAACTTGGAATATTATTTTTCAAGGGTTGATAATCATTATTTGGGTGTAGGCACAAAATTACCGCTTAATGTAATGGGACTTATTGGTGTGGCAAATGGCATAGATGGCGACCTCAAAACAGGGCTTCCTATTCAAATGGTGGAAGTACACGACCCTGTTCGTTTGATGATGATTGTGGAACACACGCCTGATGTGGTGCTAAAAACTATCCAAAAAAATCCTGCTTTGTATGAATGGTACAATAATGAATGGATGAATTTGGCTTGTTTTAATCCTTTTAATCATAAAATTTATTGGTTTAAAAATGGCGAATTTTTGGAATATAAACCTATCCAAACCAACGTACCGCATATTTCAGGGTTTAATGATTTGATAGAAAAACATCACGATAATATTCAGGTAAGTATTATTGACTAAAAAATTTATTAAGTTTGGGATAAATAAAAAACCTCCAAAATTTGATTTTTGGAGGTTTTTTTTTATGTGTGTGTTTTTCACTTGTGAATTTTTGTTTCTGTAAAAGTTTCGTTGTAAAAATATTGGTTTCTACTTGTTTTCTAATTTATAGGATAATTTGGGGCAAGATTAATCTTTGATTTTTTGAACTTGTAAAAGAAATAAAGTTTCAAAAAAAACTGCAACGGAAATTTTACAGAAACAAAAATTTCAGAAAAAAAGAAAAAATCTGTGAAAATAATGTCATTCTAAAAAGAATCTGGTTGTTGTAAAATCCGTGTTCCAAAATGGTTTCATTCAAGGAACTCTAACATATTTATTTTCCTAAATATTTAGTTTTATAACCCAGATTTGCAGTTTTAACTTTGTTTTGTAATTTTGCAAGCTATTTTTTTTGGAATACTAATAAATTCCTAATTCCTAATTCCTAATTCCTAATTCCCTAATGTTTGCCATTTTTAAAAAAGAAATACGTAGTTTTTTTGGTTCCCTAATCGCATACTTAGTTATTGCAGTGTTTTTATTAGGCATTTCATTGTTTATGTGGGTATTTCCCAATAGCAATGTGCTTGATTATGGCTATGCAGATATGGACACACTTTTTAGCACAAGTCCGTATATATTTTTGTTTTTGATACCAGCTATTACAATGCGAAGTTTTGCAGAAGAACGTAAAACAGGCACGATAGAATTGCTTTTTACACGCCCTTTGCGTGCTTGGGACATTGTTTTGGGAAAATATTTTGCGTGTTTTTGTTTGGTATTATTTGCGTTGTTGCCCACGTTGTTATATTATTATTCGGTGTATCAATTAGGCAATCCTGTGGGCAATGTAGATACCGCAGGAACAATGGGGTCATATTTTGGATTGATATTGTTAGGGGCAGTTTTTACTGCAATAGGCTTGTGTGCGTCAGCATTTACCAAAGACCAAATAATTTCTTTTATTTTAGCATTTTTCTTATGTTTTGTGTTTTATCAAGGTTTTTCTTCGTTGGCAAGTGCTGATGATGCAGGTGGTTTTTCGTATTATGTGATGCAATTAGGCATTGATTATCATTACAATACCATCAGAAAAGGACTTATCGACAGCAGAGATTTAGTTTATTTTTTTAGTATTATTTTTATAATGCTTTTTATTACCAAGTGGAAAATAAAAGTTTAAGACCAATGCTAAGGAACAAGAAATAAATAAAATACGATTTTGGTAATTTTTCAAAAAATTGGTCAGACCTCCGTAAACTACGGTGCAGACCATTTTTTGAAAAATGTTTGGAAAAAAATAGGGAAGTTATTTAATTTTCATTCCTAAGATAATTTATATCATCTTTTTTGCCTAATATATTGGGTATAAAATTCTATTTTACTGATTTTTTATCAATAAAATAGGATTTTATACCCTATTTTTATTTTAAATAAAAAAATAAATTTTTAACAGCTTAAAAAAAACAAAAAAATGATACAATATTTTTATTTTTTTAGATGAAAACATACTTTTTTTCTTACATTGAATAAAAAAATTGAATAATAGCGTAAAATAATTTATATAAAACTGTTACTTTTGTGAAATTTATTTTGGTTTTTGGAAAATGTATATTTTTCATTATTTTATTTTAAAAAAATAATGAAAATACAATATTTATCATTGAAAAACTAAAATTAAACTCAAAAATTTTATCTAACCAATCATAATTTTGATAGAACTCTTATGAAGCTGAAAAATTACACCTTTAAAATTGTTTTTTTCTGTTGTTCTTTATTCTTTTTGATGCAATGTAGTCCTTTTTTTCATGGTGATAAAAAACCAAGAAAAATGGCTAATTATTATGAAGAAGACGAAGAAAAACCAAAAACTGACCGTCCTGATTTAGCACTTGCACAAGATATTAGGCACACCAAAAATCCTTTAACAGGTACTATTGATTATGAGGCAAGAATGAGAGCCTCAAAATATACACTTCAAAAAGCAAGAGAAAAAGCACCTATTGCAGGTGTAAATTGGGTTGAAAGAGGTCCCAATAACATAGGAGGACGCACACGTGCCTTGATGTTTGACCCAAATGATGCAGCAAATGGGTATAAGAAAGTATGGGCTGGTGGCGCAGCAGGTGGTCTTTGGTATAATAATGACATTACAAATGCCAATTCCTCTTGGATAAAAGTAAATGATTTTTGGGCTAATATGGCTATTTCTTGCATTGCTTATGACCCAGGCAATACCCAAACTTTTTATGTGGGAACAGGCGAAGGTTGGAATAATGGTGATGCTGTAATGGGGGGAGGTATTTGGAAAACAACTGATGGGGGCGTTACTTGGAATTTACTTGCAAATACAACAGTTACACTTGTAAATAATTTTCCTTATGTAAATAAAATTGCAGTTACTTCAACAGGGGTAATTCTTGCAAGCACAAGAGGTTATTATATAAATAGAGGTGGAATAATGCGTTCTACTGATGGGGGTGTTACTTGGACTAAGGTATTAGCACCACGTACAGGAATTGGTACAACTGCTGATGCAGCTATGTATGATTGGGGGGCTGATATAGAAATAGCTGCTAATGGTGATATATATACCACTTTTGGTCTTGGTTGCCCTGGAAAAATATATAAATCTACTGACAATGGGGTTACATGGTCAATTATAGCAATTGGAACAACAACAGGTACGCCACAACGAATAGAATTGGCTTGCGCACCAAGTAGTGCCAATACAATTTATGCAGTGGGAAGTAATCCTGCAGGAGGTTCTTCTGATGTTTCTTTTTTCAAAAAAAGCACTGATGGAGGCACTTCTTGGTCTGATATAACCATTCCAATGTATCGTAACCAAGATTGCACAGTAAGTGCAAACCATTTTACACGTGGGCAATGTTGGTATGATTTAATTTTAAAAGTTCATCCTACAAATGCTAATCTTGTCTTGGCAGGTGGAATAGACGTGTATCGCACAACAAATGGCGGTACTGCTTGGACAAATGCCTCTTATTGGACAGGAAACTGTTTTTCATATACCCACGCAGACCAGCACGCTATGGCTTTTCATCCAACAGACCCCAACCAAATGATTTTTGGAAATGATGGTGGTGTAAGTTATTCTGCTAATGCAGGTGATAGTGGTGCAACACCTATTTTTCAAGATAGAAATAAAAACTATAATGTAACACAGTTTTATGCTGTAAGCACAAAAAATGAACAAAACTCTGCATATTTTATTGCAGGTGCACAAGACAATGGTACAAAAATAATGAATGGTTTTCAAATAAAACCAGGTAGCAATGCAACAGGAGGCGATGGTGGATATTGTTTTATTGACCAAGATAATTCCAATATTCAAATAAGTGCTTATACCAATAATACTTGGTATATCTCTACGAATGGTGGTGCTTCTTTTGGTAATTTATTATCTGATGCAAATACAGGGGATTTTATCAATGCTGGTATTTATGATAGTGGCTCTAATATTCTTTATACCAATAAATGTGCATTGGCAAGCGGTTCGCCTACTACCCCTTACAATTTATACAGAGTCTCCTCTATAGGTGGCACACCTTCCACCAATACAATTACTTTTACAACAGGTTTATCAAGTTATCCTACTGCTTTCAAAATCTCACCTTATACAGCCAATTTATTGTATTTTGGGACTGCTGACGGAAATGTATATACTTTATCAGGTGCTAATGCAGGTACTTCCAAAACCGCAACAAAAATTACTTCAAGTGTTTTGGCAGCAGGTACAATATCTTCCATTGATATAGGTGCAAATGATAACCAAATTTTGGTTACACTTTCCAATTATGGTATTAACTCTGTTTTTGAAACTACAGATGGTGGAACCACTTGGACAAACAAAGATACAGGTTCTTTGCCTGATATGCCTATTCGTTGGGGAATTTACAATCCAAGCAATTTTGCACAAGTATTATTAGCCACAGAAACAGGTATTTATTCCGCAGATAATTTTAATAATGTTGCGCCTGTTTGGGGAACTTCTAACAATGGACTTGCTAATGTGCGTTGTGATATGTTACAATACAGAGCTATTGATAAAACGGTAGTTGTTGCTACACATGGACGAGGAGTTTACACCTCTGATATATTTGTAACCAATCCTTATGCTGATTTTGAAACAGATAAATTAGGCGGTTGTTTGCCTAATTTTACGGTTAATTTTACAGATGGAAGCCTTAAAGCTACTTCTTGGGCGTGGGACGTTGATGGTGACGGTGTTACAGATTACACCACCCAAAATCCAACCCATACATACACTTCTGCTGGCGTATATGCGGTTACGCTTCGTGTAAATGGAAATGCTTCTACAAAAGTAAAAACTATATCAGTTATAAATACACCTACTGTTGCTTGTATTCCTTCAAATGCAAGCAACCTTAATAATAGTTTTGGGATAGGCATATTTAGGGTAGCGGTTGGAAGTATTGATAATTCCACCAAAAATAATGATGGAGCATATCAAGATTACAGTTGTACACAAAGCACAACATTAACTGCAGGCACTATTACAAATTTCACCATTCAAACAGGAACAGCTAATAATGA
>JAAFIN010000038.1 GCA_013297825.1 Cytophagales bacterium | reverse complement strand
ACTTAGTACATTTATTGTTTTGTCATTTGCAAATTCAAGTCAAATTTTTGCACAAACGTATGCTTCTAATAATAAATCTGAACACCATGTAAAAAACTTGGAAGAAGTCCATATCGTTGATGAAGGGCAACATTTGGCACTTATTTCTAAAAAATATGGTGTAAAAATTCAAGATATTCGTACTTGGAATAACCTCACTTCTGACCACCTAAAAGTAGGACAAAAACTAACCCTTTTTGTAAAACACGTAGAAGAATCACACAAAGTAACTGCTAACGAAAATCTGCAAGAAATCGCTAATACTTATGGTGTAGCACCAAATAAAATTTTGGCTTGGAATAACCTTAAAAAAGCTGATGAAATAACAGAAGGCATTACACTAAAAATTTATATCATGAAAAAACAACTTGAAAAGTAAAAGCCCCCCAGCCCCCAAAGGGGGAATTTAATTATATTTTTTAAACCTTCAAAATTTTAAAAATTTTGGAGGTTTTTATTTTTAGTAAAAAATATTTTGTGTCAATTCATAATTTATAATTCATAATTCATAATTACTTTTTATTTTTGTAAAAAAAATACTCTTGTTAAGAAATTATTAAGAGATTATTAAGAAATTACAAAAAATTTAAAAAAATAAATAACAACATGAGTCAAGTAGAATTTCATGATGACAAAGAAGTGGTATTATTTGATGCCATTCCTTCCTTAGATTTGGCAGATTTTCTGTCAGGGGACAGCCAACGCAAAGCAAGTTTTGTGAAAGGTTTAGGTGATGCTTTTAATCAAGTTGGGTTTGTTGCACTCAAAAATCACGGATTGAGCGAAGAACTTACCAAAAGGCTTTATACAAGCTACCAAGATTTTTTTGGATTGGATATCACCACCAAACAAAAATATGAAATCGCAGGTATTTCAGGACAACGTGGTTACACAGGAAAAGGCAAAGAACACGCAAAAGGACGTAGTACAGGGGATTTGAAAGAATTTTATCACGTGGGACAACACGTAACTGATGGCGACCCTATCAAACAAGAATATCCTGACAATGTATTTTCTACTGAAATTGCAGATATGCAATCTGCAAGCCTTATCGCTTACCAAACATTAGAAAATTCAGGCAAAAATATTTTGCGTGCTATTGCAATTTATTTGAATTTGGAAGAAAATTATTTTGATAATAAAGTACATAATGGAAATAGCATTTTGCGTGCAATACATTATTATCCGCTTATTGATGCAGGACACATTCCTGATGATGCGGTGCGTGCTGCTGCACACGGTGATATTAACCTCATTACGCTTTTGATGGGTGCAAGTGCGGAAGGATTACAGATATTACGCAAAGATGAAAAATGGATTCCTGTTACTGCTTTGCCTGACCAAATAGTCGTAAATGTGGGCGATATGCTTGAAAGACTTACCAATAATCGCCTAAAATCTACCATTCATAGAGTTGTAAATCCACCAAAAGAAAAATGGGGTGATTCTCGTTATTCAATACCTTTCTTTATGCACCCACGTTCTGATATGGATTTAACGTGTTTGTCGTCTTGTATTGATGAAAATAATCCAAAACATTATCCTGACATCACAGCAGGCGAATTTTTATCACAACGTTTGGCAGAAATTGGCTTGAAAAAATAATTTTTTTTGGAAAATAATAAATAAAAAACCCCTACAAAAAAAGATTTGTAGAGGTTTTTTTTATTTAAACTTTTGGAAAATTGTATTTTCGTACTTTTCCTTCATAATATTCCCCCTTTGGGGGTTAGGGGGCTTTTTTATTTTTTCTTTGGTACAAAATCCAATGCTGCAGAATTGATACAATAACGTAATCCTGTGGGTTTAGGCCCATCATCAAAAACGTGTCCCAAATGTCCATCACATTTACCACAAACTACTTCTTGTCTGTCCATTCCGTGACTTGAATCCTGGTTGGTTTTGATGGATTTTTGGCTAAAAGGCTTAAAATAACTTGGCCAACCTGTTCCTGAATCAAATTTTGTGTCAGAGGTAAAAAGATTGTTTTTGCAACCAACACAAATATAAGTTCCTTCTTCGTGGTGGTCATAAAATTTGCCTGTAAAAGCCATTTCTGTACCTTTTTGTCTAAGGACTTTGTATTGTTCAGCAGAAAGGCATTTTTGCCATTCTTGGTTGGTTTTGGCAACTTTATTGGTTTTGTCTTGCGAAGGTTTTTCTTGTGCTTGACAAGCTACTATACAAAACCACGAAATACATAAAAAAAGGAGGAATCGCATAAAAAATTTGGGGTTAAAAAAATAAGGGTTAATGGAATTGATTTTTATTTATATCTATTTCTTAATGATTTGACGATTTAATAATACTTTCCTTACTTTTTTTATAAAAAAAAATGATTTTTAGCTATTTTTTAACATATTCAAAAATAAAAAAGTAGAATTAAAAATAAAAAACAGATTTTTTTTAAAAATAATTTTTAATTTAATTTTTAAGATTTTTTCTAAAAATGATAATTTTTTCCCAAAATGAATATTTACTTCACTTTTAAAAATATGTAACATATTGATAATCAATGCTTTACAAAAAAGGTTTAGATTTGGCATTATACCTTTACGAGATATTCATTTATCTCATGCATAGCTAATTGAAGAAAAAACTAAAAAACCCTTTCTTTTTAAGAAAGGGCTTTTTTTTTGTGCATTTTAAATTATGCTAATTTCTTATTCCTTTCCCTGACACCTTTTTCCTTATCTTAGTCTTTGTTAATTGGCACAATTTTCAAAATATTTTCTATAATTTGGAGTGTGTTAATGCCTTCTGCCTCTGCTTCATAATTAAGCGAAATTCGGTGATTAAATACATCTTTGCACACTTCTTTGATGTCCTCAGGAAGTACATAATTACGTTCATCAAGATATGCAAGGGCTTTTGCACCCAAATTCAAATCAATACAGGCACGTGTAGAAACACCATATTGGATAAAACTCGCCTCATTTTTTAGTCCATATTCCAAAGGATTGCGTGTTGCAAACACAAGTTCAATGATGTATTTTTCCAAAGATTCAGAAATGGCAACTTGATTTATTTGGCTTTTGATGCTCATAATATCATTGCGTGTAAGCACAGGGCGAATTTCTGCCCTAAAATCCAAATTTGCCATTCTACGCATTACCGCAAGTTCTTGCTCTTTATTGAGATAATTTACATAAACTTTCATCATAAACCTATCCACTTGTGCCTCTGGAAGTGGATAAGTACCTTCGTGTTCCACAGGATTTTGGGTTGCAAGTACCAAAAAAGGACGGTCTAAATGAAAAGTTTGCTCACCGATGGTTACTTGTTTTTCTTGCATAGCCTCCAACAAAGCAGATTGCACTTTGGCAGGAGAACGGTTTATTTCATCAGCAAGAATTAAATTTGAAAAAATAGGTCCCTTTTTTACCTCAAAATCAGCTTCTTTTTGGTTATAAATCATTGTGCCTACAAGGTCAGAAGGCAATAAATCAGGCGTAAATTGTATGCGTTGAAATTTTAAATCTAATGCTTTTGACAAACTGCTCACAGTAAGGGTTTTGGCAAGTCCTGGCACGCCTTCAAGCAATATATGCCCATTGGTAAAAAGCCCTATCAAAAGGCGATTTATCATATAATCCTGTCCAATAACAAATTTTCCTACCTCACGCAAAAGTCTTTTGATTTTGTGGTGGTAATCTATGCGAATATCTGAATCCAAAATTTTTGTATGTTATTTTTTTAGAAAAATATTTTTTTGAGGAACGAATTAAAAATAAAATGGATACTTTTAAAAATAGGCATAAATGCCTATTCTATACATATTTTTGTATTTTTATGTATAACACAGGCATTTATGCCTGTGAAGCATCAAACAATCCACATTAGGATTTACACATTCCTAAATAAAAAGAAAAAGAAAATATCTCGCAATAATGCAAAAAAAGGTGCAAAAATGCAAGTTTTGTCATATCCAAAAATTGCATTTTTGTATTTTTGTACTTACTACTTTCCCTGTATTCATTTAATTTTTAACATTTACTTTTTTATCAAAATCTTTATTCTCTGCTTCATTTTGAGGTGTTTGTGGATTTTGGTAGATTTCAGAAAGCATAATTTTTTTATCTTTATAAATTGTTACTTTGGTTTCAAGCCAACCTTTACCAAATTTTTCTTGGTTTTCAAAAATTGCTTCGTGCCAACCTTTGTAATTTGGAATAAAAACCCTTGTTAAAAAACCTTTTTGCACGTCATAATGTACTTGTGAGCTTGTTTGGTCATCTGCGTTATCTGCACCAATTACAAGAACTTTATCATTTTGATAAAATTTTTCAGGATTGATGTCAATTTTTTTCAATTTTTCAAAAATAGTTTTTACCTCATAACTACCCAAACCGCCACTAAGCCATACAAGAGGCATATTATAATATACTTTTTGTTTGACATTTAGCTCAAAATCATACATATAAAGTGTGTCATTGTGCAGTTTTATCGGTGGTTTTGGCTTGTCGTTTGGATTTTGTTTTTGTGGATAAACTGCAAGCGTGTTGGGTGATTGGATAAATTCCAAAATCAGTTCTGTTTTTGATTTTTCAGAAATATTGCCTGTACTATCAGGATAAATGTTTTTTTGGGTAAAATAATATTTTTTATGCCAATTTTTTTGTTTTTTTTGAATGTATTTGATAACAGCTTCGGTGTTTTTTAGTTTTTTAATTTTGGATTTTTCTTGTGCCAAAATTTCATTTTTGCCAAAAAATAAAAAGAAAGAAAAAGCAAAAAGAAAGCTAATTTTTGTTGTGAATTTCATTGTTTTTTGAGTTATTTTTTAAAATAAATTGGTAAAATAAAAGATTTAAGGTAAAAGATTATGTTTAAAATTTTAAAAAATACAATATATCATAAAATGTTTTTTTGAATATTATTTGTATTTTTCTTTTTTTTGTTCAAAAAACCAAATTAAGAAATTAACAAAAGGTTTAAATTTTCCATTTTTACTTGTTTTAAGGTTTTGTATTTCATCATCAAATATTTTTTTTGTCCAATTTTTTTTATCTTCATATTTTTTTTTAAATAATTCCCAAATGGTATTTAATGCAGTTTCTCGCATTTCTTGCAAGGATTTTACATTCAAATTCAAATAATCATTAATATCTTGTTCTACATCTTCATCATTGATTTTGCTTAAAATTAGTCCATTTTTGGTATAATCAATTAATTTTTCACAATTTTTATCCAAAGGATTTAATTTATTCAAGATAACATTTCCATCTACTTTTCCGTTTTGGGTTTTATCGCAATGCAGTTGTGGGTGCGTTCCACCTTTACAAACACCTATCATATTGCTATAATCAAGTGCTTTTTTTGGGTGTAATTGTTGTGAAAGAAAATGCTCAATGGTTATTTTTTTATCAATTTCGTTGGTAATGCGTTGCATACAATAGGCACACAAATAAGCTTGCTCTTCCAAAAGTGATTCTTGTATTTCTTTTTTTGCATCACCGCCCAAACTTTCAAAATCAATAGAAAGATTGTTATTTTTGATAAAATCCAAATGTTCAAGCAATAAAGTTGGGATTTTTTGATTTTTTTTGATGTATTTCATTTAGGAAAAAGGGTTTATTAAAAAAAAATTATAAAAATAATGTTTTGTTTTTCTCTTATTTTTATTTATTCTTTTTCTTCTTCTAAATACAAATCAGCTTTTATGATTTCAAGGTCATTATTTCCAAATTCTTTTTTGAGTTCTGTAAGAATTGCCTCTGCTTTTGAGATGTCTTTTTCTAAAAATTTATAAAAATCATCAATCTTTTGTTTGGTTTCAGTTTTGTATTTTTCTATCCCAAAAATATCCTGTAAAATAGCATTTGCATCTCTGTTTTCGGTATAAAAATCGCCATTTTTTAGCTCAAAATTATCCAAAATAAACACACTTTCACGTTTTGCACCACTTACCACTTGCGGTGAATGTGTGGTAACAATAAAATGAATATTTGGAAATGTAGCTTGCAAAGCAGATACAATATTTCTCTGCCATTTTGGGTGAAGATGTTGCTCTATTTCATCAATCAAAACCACACCACAACCTTCTTCACGTGCTTTTTGGGGCGAATAAGAAGGATTTGCAATATACAAACGCCTCGCAATATCGCTTACCAACAACAACAAATGCAATTCACCTGCAGACAAAGCATTTAATTCAAAAATTTCATCTTTTTTTTGTATAATAAGCGTTGCATCTTTTTCCAATGTGCTAAAATCCGCTAAATTATTTGCAAAACGTTGCACTTTGAGGTGTTTAAAATCAGGATTTCCAATTTGATTAAAAAATATTTCTATGCTTTGTCTTACAATTTCCAACGCATTATTTTTGTAGTTAAAATCTTGTTTATTGATTTTTTCTTGGTTTTCAAAATCCTCTTGTTGTTTGAACCATTGCGAAAATAAAGGGAAATTTTGCAAAAAAACATTCAAATTACGATATGCTTCCAATTGTGGAATACCAAACGCAGATTTTTCTTGATTTTTATTTTTTTTGTTATTTTCTACAAAATTTGATTGATAATACGCAATTATCGGAAAACTTATTTTTTCATTTTCTAAGATTTTTTTAAGGATTTTTTCATTATCATCACCATTTTCTAAAACAGAAAATTCAGCATAAAAATCATTTACTTCTCTTATTCCGCCATAACAATTAAAATATATTTCAAAAAAATTAGCAACTAATATATTTTTAGCTTCTTGACTATCTTTTTTAATATCTTTTTCACGAAAAATCAATCTATTTTCCATTTGAAAAGATTTTCCCTTAAATTTTTTGGTTATTTGAGAACCATTACTGTCAAATTCAAATAAAAACAACAATAAACCTTGCAACTGATAAGCCAAAGCATCTAAAATAGACGTTTTGCCTGCACCATTTACGCCTACAATTACGTGAAAATTAGTGTTAGAAAAATCTATTTCCACGTGTTCAAAACCACGAAAATTATTGATTTCAAATTTTAATAATTTTATATTTTTTTCCATAAAAAATTCATTTTTTATAATTTAAAAAATCAAATTTACCCTTTCAACCTAATTTTCGCCCATTTGCACACGCCACCCACAGGCGGATTATGTTTTGCGACACTTACTTCAACACTTTTCACTTGCGAATATTGTGTTTTTATTTCCAACACAATATTTTGAGCCAAATGTTCTAAAAGTTTTGCAGGTTTTTCCATAATTTTATGGACAATTTCATACAATTTTCCATAATCAATCGTTGCAGAAAGTTTGTCGTGTGCAGCAGCTTCTGAAAAATCTACTTCAATCGTCAAATCCACACTAAATTTATTCCCAATTTTGCGTTCTTCTTTAAAAAATCCGTGATACGCAAAAAATTCCAATCCTTCCAAAGATATTGTTCCCATAAAAAAGTTTAAGGTTTAAGGTTTAAAGTTCAAGGTTTAAAGTTCAAAGTTTAAAGTTCAAGGTTTAAGGTTCAAAGTTCAAGGTTCAAAAGTTTAAGGCTTAATTTGTATTTAATCCTGTTAATCCTCAAATCCTGAAAATCCTGTTTCAGACTTTGGCTGTTTCATTCATCATTTAACATTTATCATTCATCATTATTGCCCCCATTCCACATTCAGTACTACACGCATAAAAGGCAATTTCACAATAACAATACTCCAGGGGAGGCTATTCATCAAGATATCCCACGTTTTTTGTTCCACACGAAGCGTCCAAGCACCAAAATTATCAATCAAACGCCCTTCTCTACGCAAAAAAGATACCCTAAAATTATCAATCGTACTGTCTGCCATAGGTTTCCAATTCTGCATAACCCCTTTTAAGAGGCTTTCGCAGGTGTCAAGCTCCTTTTCTGTGAGCGTAACCTCTGGCAAAAGTGCATCTTTAAAGGTCATTCCTACCAAAATCTTATTCAAAAGCAAATCCCCTTCTTCCAAACCTTCATATTTTTTATTCACCATAAATTCTAATGCCAAAACCGCTTTGGTTTGAGCCTCCAAATCCACAAATTTACCCTCCTGAAACCACCCAAGCATACCAAAAAGTCGTGCCAAATAAGGGTGAAGAATAACCAAACCTGCATTCTGCACATATAAAGGCTCGTCTTTGCGTTGTGCCTGTTTTTTTTCTGCTTTTTGGGTAATTTCCGCTATTTTTTCAAGGATTTTTTTAGCATTTTCCTTTGGATTTTCTACTTTATTACCACGCCCTTGATAAGTATTTTCTCCAATTTGTTGGTTTATATTTTGAAATTCTTGGTAAAAACTTTGTGTTTCTTCTGAAAGTATTTTGTATAATGTAGGAAGGAGGTTTTTTACTTCATTTTTTAGTTTTTTGCTAATGTTTTGCCATTGAAAAGCCAATATTTCAGGGAAATTTTTATAAAATTCTTGCAAAAATTCCCTAAAATTTAATAAATGCCCATCTTCAGATTGAATTTTTATCAAAAAATTAGAAAAATCTTGATGTTTTTCAAAATGCAATAAATTCTCTACCCAAATATGTGCTTGTAACCTCGCATCTTGCAAGTTTATGCCTGCAAAATCCTTATTTTGTGGCAATGTATAAGCATTTAAAAGGCTTTTTAAGGTTGCTTTTGGCGAAAAATTCACTTTCCAATGCGTAAAAATACTGGAAAAAAGTTGATTTATTTGCTTTTCTACATTGATTTTTTGGGCTAATTGTGGATTATTTGCCAAAAGTGCATTAACTTTTTCTATTTCTACATAAATTCCCTCCAAAACTGCAAGAAAATGCTTGTAAAATTCCTGTAATTTCTTAGAAAATTCTGCCAAAAACAAGGTTTTTTTCTCCTTTTTAAGCATTTTTAATGCCTTAAAACCTTGCTCAAAACCTAATAGATTTTGATTTTTGGGCATTTTTTTGGTGTCATCAAGCAGATAATCCGCTAGAACAGTTTGAATATTATTTGAAATTTCTAATTCCTGAATAAAATCTTTTGCACTTTCTTCAAAAATACTTTTTTTAATGGTTATTTTTATGCTTAGGTTTTCAAAAATATTAAAAATTTTCGCAGAAAATTCTTGTTTTTTTATTTCAAAAACCTCAAAAGTTATTTCAGTTGTTGCATTTTGATAATTTTGGTAAATACTTTGAATATTTCTTTTGATTTTTTTGTGCAGAATATTTGGTAAGGTGTTTTCAATGAGGAAATTCGTTTTTTGTGTTTGGATATTATGCAGATTTTTGAGCCAAATAGCTTGTTTTTGGATAATATCTTTTAGTTTTTTGGTCAAAATTTGCAAAAAATCTTTGCTAACTTCCAACGAAAACCACAAAGGATTTATTTTTTGGCTAAAAACTTTTGGGAAATGTGTTTCAATTTCTGCCCAATGATTTTTTAAATTATTTGCTAAGTTTTCTTGTGTTTGTGATTGATTTTCTTCATTTTTTTGTAAAAAATCCAGCATTTTTTTTGCCCAATCATATTTTTTTTGCCAGCTTTCTTCTAATTTTTTGATGTTTTCTAAATTTTCAATTTCAAAAATTTGATTTTGAGCAAATTTTTCTTTACTTATTTCTATTTGGTTAATTTTCGCAATAAATTTCTCTAAATCCTCCTGAAAAACCCTTAAAATCCTTTGTAAAGTGCTTTTTTGCAAAGGAAAAATGTCTTCATTTGTGTCAATTTCTTCTTCATTTTCTGGTTTAGAATCAGTTTTTGGTGCAAAAAAACCTTCAAAATTGTTTTGTTCTGTTTGATTTTTTTCTTTTAAAAGTTTTTTTCTAAGCTGTTTTTTAGACAAAACTTGATTTTCTGCCCATTCATAGCCCAAACTCTCCAAAATACGCCTTTTCAGCGTATTGTGTTTGATGTTTTCAAGCACAATCGCAGGCACAGCGTCCATATAAGACAACCTAAAATCGCCCAAAACCGCCTTAAAAACCTGCGATTGCGTTTCCATCAACATAACCCAATGCTTCTCCAACTCGGAAAAACCTTGATTTTTCCACGTTGCAGTCCATAAAATCGCCCCTGTTTCCAAAAAATACCGCAAACTCTGCACTGAATATGCTACATTTTGGCGATTTTGGCGAATTGCTGATTGCCATTCCGAAAAATCTATAAAGGTTTCTTGCAGATATTCAGGCGTAATATGATAGTTTTTTATCCATTTTTCAGCCAAATATTGTGCAAAATCAGCAATTTTATAGGTTTTTTCTTTGTTTAAAAATAGGTATTCCAAAAGATTATCCATTAAAATCTCTTTCCAAGTTTCAATATTGGCAGAAATTCCCTTAAAATATTCAGAAGTCAGCTTTGAGAGTTGATTTACCCAAGTTAAAAACGTGTTTTTTTGGCTATCAAGCACCAATTCCATCAAAAATTCTTTTTCTTTTTTGGTGGAAAATATAATTTTTATTTGGTTAATGTTGGTAATTTTTTGCCAATTATATGCTACTTTATCAAAAACACTTTTGTTTTCTTCTGTTTTCGTAAAAATAAAATTTGGCAATGCAAAATTTTGGAATTTTTGTTGGATTTTTTGCCAAGATATTTGCTCAAAAGGAGGTGTTTTTATGAGAATTTTTACCCAAAAATCATTTTCATTTTCTGCAAAAAACGCTTTCCATTTATCAGAACCTTCATTTTTTAAAATTTCTTGTTTTTGAAAAATTTTAGCTAAAAAGTTTCTAAAAAATACAATTTCAAAAGATTTTTCAAAGTATTTTAATAATTTTCCTAAGTTTTTGAATAAAGCATCACCCAAAACCAGTCTTGTAAAAAATTTTGCTTTTTCAAAGTCAAAATCACCAAATAATTTTTGGATTTGTGTTATATTTTCCACCAAAAAATCTGATATTTTTTCTTTTTCAACCTCAATATTTTTGCCTGAAAAAATCGCTAAAAAATCCTCTTGTGCCAAAATCTCTTTCCATTCTATTTTTTGGGTATTATATTGCGTAATAATATTGCTACGTTTCCAAAAATTCTCATAATTATAGGCTTCTGCATTGAATTTTTTTTGAATATTTTTTAAAATTTCTTTTATCAAATCCAATAAATCAGGCGTACTATATCTATTTTTCAAAAAATAATCTGCAATAGTTTGCCAAACAAACTTTTTTAAAGTTTGTGAAGGAGCATTAAACCACGCATTTTTAGCAAATAATTCACGCAAAAAAAGGATTAAATCAGATGCTAAATTTGGATAAATTTCAGCCACAAGTTCCATCAATTCCTTTTCCTTAAATTCATTTTTTGTAGTTTGTTTTTCAGTTTCTTTTGTTATTTTATCAGAAAAAGCATAATTTTTTTCTAATATTTTATTATTTTGTACTTGTTTTTCCCATTCCGTTTCGCTTGGAATTTTAATGTCTGCAAAATCCTTACGCAATTCCCTTAAAATAACACGAAAATCTTGCATTTTCACCAAAAAATCATCTTTAAATTCTCTTGTTTTGTTAGTTTTTTGGGTTAAAATTACCTTTTCTAAATATTGGATATGAATTTCTGCCTGTGGAACATTTGAAATACTGATATTTTGCTTAAAAACCATATTATAAATGATTTTTTGGGCATTTTCTTTTGAAAAATCAAAACTTTTTATAAGCTGATTTTCCCAAAAAAGCAGATATTTCTGCCAATTTTCTTGTGCATTTTTAGAAAAACTTTGTGTAAAAATAGAAATTTCTTGATAAATATTAAGATTTTTATTTTCAAGACTTTTTTCTATACTTTCACTAATGAATTTTTGGGTATTTTGGGAGATTTTTGGAACATTTGAAAGATTTTGTAAGCGGTTTGGAAGGGAAAACAAGGAAGGAAAATAAGGAATTTTTTTAGAAAATTTTCCCCAAAGCTGATATAAAAATTTTTGGAGGTTTTCCTTTGTAAAAGTTATGTTTTTGCCCAAACTATACGCCCAAAATTCCAACAAAAAGAATTTTTCAAAGCTATTTTTGGCAGAAAAAAAACCTGCAATTTGGGTTAATTCCTGTGTTATTTGGAAAAAGTATTGATAAAGCAATGCGTTTTTTTCACCTAATACGGTTTTTATTAAAATATTGGTGCTTATTTGCCCTAAAATTCTGTTTTTTGCAGTTTCATTTTCCTTTATTTTTTGTAAAAACGCCTTTAATTCTTCTGGATTTTGTTCTGCAACATAGTCAAACAAACGATTAAATAAGGTTTTTTGGCTGTTATTTACCCCAAGAGCAATATTTTGGTCATTGGGCAACATCCACCAGCGTTTTTCACCTTCCGAAATATACATCTGCAATGCCTCCCACGCTACTTGTTTGTGGGTTTCTTGGGAATTTTCTGTGGTATTTTGGTGGATTTCAGGGACAAGTTGCGCATCAAAACGAATTTTGGCAAGGCTTTTCCTAAAAACCTGTCTTAATTTTGGGGGAAAATCACGATAAATATTATCCAAATCTATCTCTCCCAAGTCAAGTTCCAATTTATCTATGTACCAAATTTTATTTTTTATCTCAAATTCGTCCATTACTTCCTCCATTATTGCCAAAGCTTTGAACATAATAAGGTTACGAAGTTGGTTTTCTGTATCAAAAAAACTGGGTAATTGATTTTGGAAATGAAAGTCAAAAAGTGGATAAAGTATAGCGTGAGGCATAGATTTAGGGAAACTTTTTTGCAAGATTTTATTTTTTTGTAAAAATAGCAAAGCATTTCTACATTGAAAAATGCTTTTTTATTTCTTTTGAAAATAAAAACAAAATCCTTTAAAATTCTGTATGCTTTGAAAAAAATCTTTTTATGAAACACAAACATATCTCTGAAAAATTTGCACAACTTACGCCTCACGATATTGACCGAATTGTAGAAATGGCTTGGGAAGATAGAACCCCTTTTGATGCGATTATGGCACAATTTGGCTTAAAAGAGCAAGAAGTTATCGCACTGATGCGTACAGAAATGCACCAAAAAAATTGGCAAAAATGGCGAAAACGTGTGCATAACCGCAAAACTAAACACAACACAAGTTATCAGATTGAGGATTCAGAGGAAAAAAAACGTTTTAGATGCTCACGCCAAAAAAATATTAGCCAAAATAGAATTTCAAAAAAATAATGGCGTGTATTATTTAGAATGATTAAAAATAATAAAATTAGTTGTTAAAAAAAAAATTGTGTCTTATTTTTGAGTTTTAAGCAAATATTTAACAAACCTACAAGGCTTTAAAAACCTCATAGGTTTAAGTACTGCTTTTAAACAAAACATTTTTTTATTTTCAATTTTTTTTGAAAAAATTGAAACTTTTTTAAAACATTTTTATTAAAAAAACTTTTTTCAAATAAAAAACTAAATTTAATATTTAAAACTAAAATTTAAGATTTTTTTTATGGCAACCTCTACCGAAACCGCAAAATCAAATTGGTTTATCCAATTTATGAGTAGTTCTATTGGCAAAAAAATTGTAATGTCGCTTACAGGAATATTTTTGATTTTGTTCCTTACTGTGCATTTGATTGGAAATTTGCAATTACTCATTCCTGATGGTGGCAAAACCTTTAATGAATATGCTCATTTTATGGGACACAACAAACTTATTCAATTTGTGTCTATTGGCAATTTCTTTTTTATATTGCTTCACATTGTATATGGTTTTATGCTAACATTTAGCAACCAAAAAGCTCGTCCTGTGCAGTATGCTTATACACCTTCTACCAAAAAAGTAAGTTGGTCATCAAAAAATATGGCACTTTTGGGTACCATTATTTTGATTTTTCTTGTGGTGCATTTACAGGCGTTTTGGGCTAAATCAAAATTTGGAGGGCTTGACCACGTAGAACTTATGGGCGGTGTGCAAGGACACGATTTGTATAAAGCAACTCAAATTGCTTTCAAAGAATGGTGGATTGTGGTATTGTATGTGATTTCAATGGTTGGATTGGCATTTCACTTAGTACATGGTTTTCAAAGTGCTTTCCAAAGCATTGGTTTAAACCACAGAAAATATACGCCTTTTATCAAAGCGTTAGGATTTGGTTATGCGATAATCGTTCCTTTGTTGTATGCGATTATTCCTGTTTATATGTATTTTAATTAAGAATGTTCAAGGTTTAAAGTTTAAGGTTCAAGGTTTAATAAATAAAATATTTTAATAATTAAATCTTAAACTTTGCTAATTAAATAATAAATTTTATTAAATAAAGCAATTGTTTTACTAAATAAAACAATTACTTTAGTTATTAAGTAGTAAATTTTATTAAATAAAATAATTACTTTACTCATTAAACAATAAATTTTACTGAATAAAGCAATTACTTTACTCATTAAACAATTATTTTTTTTAAATAAAGAAATTACTTTACTAATTAAACAATAAATTTTATTAAATAAAGCAATTATTTTACTAATTAAACCTTAAACCCTGAACTTTAAACCTTAAACCTTGAACTTTAAACAAAAAAAATTATGGCATTAGATTCAAAAATTCCAGTAGGTGCATTAAACGAAAAATGGTCAAAACATAAATTTGGCATGAAACTCGTAAATCCTGCAAACAAACGTAAATATGATGTAATCGTAGTAGGTTCAGGACTTGCAGGAGCATCTGCTGCTGCATCTTTGGCTGAATTGGGTTACAATGTAAAATGTTTTTGTTTCCAAGATAGCCCACGTAGGGCGCACTCTATCGCTGCACAAGGCGGTATCAACGCAGCAAAAAATTATCAAAATGATGGCGATAGCGTTTATCGTTTGTTTTATGATACAATTAAAGGCGGTGATTATCGTGCAAGAGAAGCAAATGTGCATAGACTTGCAGAGGTAAGCGTTAATATCATTGACCAATGTGTAGCACAAGGCGTGCCTTTTGCAAGGGAATATGGAGGGTTACTTTCCAATCGTTCTTTTGGTGGGGCGCAAGTTTCACGTACTTTTTATGCTAAAGGACAAACAGGACAACAGTTATTACTTGGTGCGTATAGTGCATTAAGTCGTCAAATTGCCAATGGAAAAATAAAAATGCACACACGTACCGAAATGTTGGACGTAGTAACCATTGACGGACAAGCAAGAGGAATTGTTACAAGACATCTTGTAACAGGCAAAATAGAAAGCCACGCAGCACACGCAGTATTACTGTGCACGGGCGGTTATGGAAACGTATTTTTCCTTTCTACCAATGCAATGGGTTCTAATTGTACCGCAGCGTGGAGGGCACACAAAAAAGGTGCTTATTTTGGCAATCCTTGTTTTACGCAAATTCACCCAACTTGTATTCCTGTTTCTGGCGACCACCAATCCAAATTAACTTTGATGTCTGAATCATTGCGTAATGATGGGCGTGTTTGGGTGCCAAAAACCGTAGAAGATGCAAAAGCTATTCAACAAGGCAAGAAAAAAGCAAGCGAAATCAAAGAAGAGGATAGAGATTATTTCTTGGAAAGAAAATATCCTTCTTTTGGTAATCTTGTGCCTCGTGATGTTGCCTCTCGCAATGCTAAAACAATGTGTGATGAAGGTCGTGGCGTAGGAAAAACAGGTCTTGCGGTGTATTTGGATTTTGCTGATGCTATCAAACGTGATGGATTGAAAACCATTGAAGCAAAATATGGTAATCTCTTTGATATGTACCAACAAATTGCTGACGAAAATCCTTACAAAGAACCTATGAAAATCTATCCTGCGGTGCATTATACAATGGGCGGACTTTGGGTAGATTATAATTTGATGACAAGTGTTCAAGGTCTTTATGCTTTGGGTGAGGCTAATTTCTCTGACCATGGAGCGAATAGACTTGGAGCAAGTGCATTGATGCAAGGTTTGGCAGATGGTTATTTTGTAATTCCTTACACAATAGGCGATTATTTGGCTGGAATGAAAGGGGATAAAGTTACCACTGAACACCCTGAATTTAAAAAAGCTGAAGACGCTGTAAAAGCACAAATCAATACACTTCTTAATGCAAAAGGCAATAAAACCGTAGATGAATTCCACAGAGAACTTGGAAAAATTATGTGGGAATATTGTGGTATGTCAAGAAGTGCAGAAGGTCTAAAATTTGCAAAAGCAAAAATTAAAGAAATTCGTGCAGAATTTTGGAAAAATGTAAAAATCACAGGAACTAACGAAGAACTTAATATTACCTTAGAAAAAGCCCTACGTGTTGCGGATTTCTTGGAACTTGGCGAACTAATGGTTACTGACGCACTCAACAGAAACGAATCTTGTGGCGGTCATTTTAGGGAAGAATACCAAACCGAAGAAGGCGAAGCAAGACGTGATGACGAAAATTATGCGTATGTGGCTGCGTGGGAATACACAGGAGCAGAACAGGAAGAAGTTTTACACAAAGAACAACTTATCTTTGAAAATGTGAAATTGACACAGAGAAGCTACAAGTAATCAATGGTGAATGGTAAATGTTGAATGTTAAATGAAACAGCCATTTGTTTTTTAATAAAGAGCATTTTATCCCTTAGGGTGTTGCCAAAAAAATTGCCTTTTGGAATTTTTTGGCATACTCCCTAAGGGCTGAAAAACACAAAACAAAACTACTAAGTAACCATACTTATTTAATTTATATTATTCAAAAAAAAGTAATTTTATAAAAAAAACGCTTCTAAAACTCTTGGAGGGTTTTAAAACCCTCCAAGAGTTGAAAACCCATAATATAAACTATTTTAGTGTTGATACTTAAACAATATAATATTTGTTTTTTAACATCATAGTATCTTTAGTTTTCCAATTTCTTAACAACAAATAAGTTTTTTTGTAAAAATATGAAAAAAGTAAAAAATTTGAATTATTTAAAAAAAAAGTATTTACAAATTTTTACCAACACAAAAAAACAAAATTTGTCTAATAAACAAGAAATAAATTGGGAAGAACTCAACGAAGAAATTTATGAACTAAGACGAAAAAACAACCAAAAATTACACAAAAGAATAAACCAACAACAATAAATATTCGCAGTATTTTGTCATTCTGAAAGAATCTGGCTGTTTTTTTTGCAAAAGAACAGCCAAACAGTCAGATTGCTACGCAATGACAACAAAAAGATGCGAAAAACTAATTTTTTAATCTCTTTTATTTTTAATAATTACCAAAAATCATAATTATTATGAAATTAACTTTAAAAATCTGGCGACAAAAAAATCAAAATGACAAAGGTAAAATGGTAGAGTACAAACTTAGCCACGTTTCACCTGATATGTCATTCCTTGAAATGCTTGACGTACTCAACGAAGAACTCCTACACAAAGGAGATGAACCTGTGGCTTTTGACCACGATTGTAGAGAAGGTATTTGTGGTATGTGTAGCCTTTATATCAATGGGCGACCACACGGACCCAAACAAACTACTACTTGCCAGTTGCATATGCGTTCTTTCAATGATGGCGACACCATTTATATAGAGCCTTGGCGTGCAAATGCGTTTCCTGTGGTACGTGATTTGATGGTAAATAGAAGTGCGTTTGACCGCATTATACAAGCTGGTGGTTATGTATCAGTAAATACAGGCGTAAATGTAGATGCTAATGAAATTCCAATTTCAAAAGAAATTGCAGATTTGGCAATGGACGCAGCACAATGTATTGGCTGTGGTGCTTGTGTAGCAAGTTGTAAAAATGCCTCTGCAATGCTTTTTGTTTCTGCAAAAGTTTCACAACTTGCATTATTGCCACAAGGACAAACTGAAAGAAAAATGCGTGTAGAGAAAATGGTTGCACAAATGGACGAGGAAGGTTTTGGTTCTTGTACCAACACAGGTGCGTGTGAAGTAGAATGTCCAAAAGGCATTTCTATTGAAAATATTGCACGTATGAATCGTGAATTTTTGAGTGCAAAAATTACTTCAAATAATTTGTAAAAGTAATTATAAATGATGAATTATGAATTATGAATTATGAATGAAATAGCCAAAGTCTAAAACAAAATTTTCAGGATTTCTATTTTGAAAATATTTTTTAAAATAATTAGAATAGACTTTACTATAAATTTTTAATTCCTAATTTTAAAATGCACAAAAAAAAAGCCCTTTCTCAAAAAGAAAGGGTTTTTTGTTTTTTTGTCTTAAACTTTTAAGCCTTAAAACCTAAAAAGGCATTGGTTCTTCTGAAATCAATAATTTTACAATTCTATCAAGTTTGTCTTGAATATCATCAAGTTCAGAGGCACGTGTTCCAGCTTCTTTGAGTGCAGCAAGATTGCGAGGAGAGGCATCATCCATATCAGCTTTAGCGGTGTAAAGTTCAGGGTCAATGCGTACATATTGTTTTGTAACATCTTCCGCTTTGAATAATTGAAGAAGTTGATAATGTACGGTTTGACTTACTCCTGACATCATAATATCAATAAGCGGTTTTATCCATTCAATAATTCCCCAATTTTTTACTTTTTGGTGTTGAAAACCCATTTTATTTGTGCCAATATTTCCAATGGATACCAAAAGCATATCCATTGCAGTAGGATTGTGTTTTCCAGGCGAAAATTTCATTTTGCGAGCCTCTGCGTATGCACACATTGCTGGATTATTGGCAAATACACCGCCATCAATCAATGGACGTGTTACGCCTGACATTGACTGCACAAAAGGTGATTCAAAATAAGTGGGTGCTGCAGAAGTAGCACGTGTTACATCAGTTAGATAATAATCATCACCTTCATTTTTTATTGCTTCGTGTTGCCTAAAAAAATGTGCTTTTCCTTCAAATACATCAAAAGCAGTAATCAAACAAGGTTTTATCAATTCTTTCAAAGTAGTTTTCCCAAAAGTACTTTGTAAGGCATTTTCAATATTTTTTGCAGGATATTTTTCGTCAGTTAATCCTCCCATTGTACGAACTTTGTGCGAAAAAGGCACACTAAAAATATTCCCTCCGTGTTGCATATAAAAATCCACTGCGTCCTCTGCTTTGTAAAGCGGTTTTGTAGGATTTACTTTGTCAGGCATCAGATAAAAACACGTCAATATTCCGCCTGTGCTTGTACCTGCTATCATATCAAAATAATCTCCAATACGTGCCTGCGGATTATTGGTAGCATTACGTAGTTTTTTTTCTAATGCAACCAATATTTGGGCAGGAATAATGCCTCTTATTCCTCCTCCATCAATACACAAAATACGTGTAAGTTTTTCGTTGCGGTCTATTGGGTGATTTTGGTTTTCAAGGGTCATAAATTCAAAAAGTAATCAGGTGTCAGGTATCAGTTTTTTAACAAAAGGCAAAAATATGACAGCAAAAAATGCTATTGGCTGTTCCATTCATCATTTAACATTCAGCATTAAAAAATGCTGTTCCATTCATAATTTATAATTTATCATTCATAATTATTCCTTTATTGTAATATTTTGTGTATGTTTTTTTTGAAGTTTTGTGTTATTTTCGGTAAAACTTACTGCACCTTTTTGCTTAATTTCCAATTCTGCCATAATAGTTCCATCTTCCATAAATGTCGTAAAAGGCATTAAATTTGTGCTTGTGAGTGTGCCTGTTTTGCGGTGATAACCTTTCATATAAACTGCGTAAAAAGTAGTACCTTTTCCATTATTTTTACCTTTTACATAAATTACACCAACCGTTTTTTCGCTTACATTAAATTGTGCAACAGGATGACAATTTGTTTCTTCTGGTTTAAAAGCATTATTTTTTTGGAAAAAAAATTCCCAAGCAAGTTGATTATCCAAATCCTTTTGGGTAGCAGTCAAAAGCTCTTGGTGCGTAATTTTTTTAGGAACAGTTACCACAGGAAAGTTTTTTAATAATTTTGTAAAATTATTATCTGTGGTTTTGGTGTCATTCTTTTTTGGGTCAATTTTTTTAGTTTCTACTTTTTTGGTGTCATTCTTTTTTGGGTCAATTTTTTGTTGTGCAAAAATTAAATTCGTATTTTCTAAAACCAAAAAAGAAATCAAATAAAAATAAACCAAATAATATTTTATTTTCATAATTTTATGTGTGATTTTTTTATAAACGTGATTGATTTTTGCAATAAAATCATTTAGAAATTATTTTTTGATACTGATTTTTTAGTAATCATTGCCATTTTTTTGTTTGGATTGATGGTTTTTTTGCCTCTTATTTCGGTAATAATCACAAGCCAAAGCCACGCAAAAAGTATAAAAAGTATCGCAGTAAGAATAGAGTATTTTTTCATAAAAAAGAGATTGGTAGAAAATGTAAGGAATGAGTAAATCCTAATTTGGATATGTTTGACGTTTCACAGGCATAAATGCCTGAGCCATACATAAAAACACAAAAATATGTATAGAATAGGTATTTATGCCTATTTTTTAAAAGTATCCATTTTATTTTTAATTCATTTCTAATTATTTTACTGACATTTTTTTTCTTCTTGCAATTTTTGGGTATTTACACCTAATTCTTGGGCTTTTTTGAGGTCTTTACAACCTTCTTCATTTTTTTTCATTTCAAAATAAGTAAGGGCTTTGTAATAATATGCTTCGCCTACATTTTCCTTTTTACCCAAAGAAATTACTTTATCAAAATCTTTGAGTGCTTCCTCATTTTTTCTGGTAGCATATTGATAAATACCGCGATACAAATGTGCATCAATATTTTTTTTGTCTAATTCAATGATTGCATTACAATCTTCTATGGCATTTTTTACATTTTTGAGGGCATAATTTACAGTACTTCTACCAAAAAGGGCTTGAATATCTTTTGGATTTTTGAAAACCAAATAATTATAATCACCCCACGCCAAACGATATTTTTTTTGACGCATAAGAAGTCTTGCTTTTTCGTGTCGTGCATCTTTTTGGTCAATATCTATGTCCAGAATTTTTTTATAATCAGCGATTGCTTCATCTATTTGGTCTGTCAAAGCACAAAGCGTAGCCCTTCCAAAATAATAGGTAATATTTTTTGGTGAAATGCTTACCGCACTATCAAAATCAACTTTCGCACTGCTAATAAGTCTAAGTTGCATTTTTGCTTGCGCCCTGCCTTGATATGCTTCTGCATAATCATTTTTTAGAAAAATGGCTTTGTTAAAAGCAACAACTGCATTAGTTGCATCACCAGCATCTAAATTTTTTTTACCCAAAGCAAAAAAATCTTCAGCTTTTTCTTGTGCGAAAGCTGTGGTTGTGGTTGCAAAAAACAACAAGCTCCCTAAAACCCAAAGGGGGAATTTTAATAAAATATATTGGATAAAATTGTATTTCTTTGTCATAAATGGTAATTTTTAAAAATATTATTTCAATTTGTTTAATTTTTGGCACAAAAATAACAAAAATTTTAAAGAACTTCTCATATTTTTATTTTTAGCTAAAAAACAAAAAAAACAATATAAAAAAATACAAAACACTTTATTTTATCGTTTTTGGTGTAAGAATTGTATTTTTTTTTCTAACTTTGTTGCGAAATAACAAAATATTATTTTTCTGTTCATTTTATGCTATTTTTTTATTTTATACCTCTTTTTTATCTTCTTTTTACTGTTTTTCATTTCCATCATAAAAAATGCTACTCTACTTCAAAAAATATGAATTAAATCCCCAAGCTGAATGGGTAGTATTTGTACACGGTGCAGGAGGAAGTTCCTCCATTTGGTACAAACAAATAAGAGATTTTAAAGAAAAATTTAATGTGTTATTGTTGGATTTGCGTGGTCACGGAAAATCAAAAAGTTTTTTGCAGGAATATATGCAAAACAATTATACTTTCAAGGAAATTGCAAGAGATATTATAGATGTTTTAGACCACAATCAAATTCAATCTGCTCATTTCGTTGGTATTTCATTGGCGAGCATTATTATACGCACATTAGCAGAAGAAGAACCACAAAAAGTCAAATCTATGACACTTGGTGGTGCAATCATTCGCCTAAATATTCGCTCAAAAATTCTGATGACTGTGGGAAATTGGATAAAGCGATTTGTGCCTTATATGTGGCTTTATACGCTTTTTGCGTGGATTATTATGCCACGAAATAGGCACAAACAATCAAGAATTTTGTTTATCAATGAAGCAAAAAGATTGTATCAAAAAGAATTTTTAAGATGGTATCAACTCACAAGTGAAGTCAATCCATTATTAAGATATTTTACAGAAAAAGACATCAAAATTCCAACGCTTTATATTATGGGTGATGAGGATTATATGTTTTTGCCACAAGTCAAAAATGTTGTAAAAAAACACACCACAAGTTGGCTTGAAATCCTAAACGATTGCGGACACGTGGTAAATATTGACCAATCTGAAGAATTTAATAGAATTTCTGTTAATTTTATTCAAAAACATAGTTAATCCAATTCATTATTTTTAAGTCCAATATTTTATTCTCCATTTATAATTCAAATTAAGTAAATTCTCCATTTTTCCTAAAAAAAACAAAAATTATTTATTAAAAAAATGTTTCAAAAACTCAACTTTAAAAAACTACTTTTTGGTATGAGCAATAATTTTTCACAAAAAAATTATTTAGAAAATCCTGCATTAAATTTTGCGTTTTCATACTTTTTTTCGTTTTCAAAAAATCTTTTTTCACAAACATTAAATTTATTAAAAATAAAGCCTATTGCTGTATTTCTACTTTTTATTTCTTTAAATATAACTTTTTCAAATAACGCATTTTCACAAGTAAGTACGCTTGGAAAAAACTTTTGGTTGGGTTTTATGGATATTGGAAATAATGATGGACCCTTTCAAAAATTATACATCTCAGGACAAACCAATACAACCGCAACTATTAGTATTCCACTACAAAATTGGACAACCAATGTCAATATTGTTGCTAATCAAATTACAACCGTTACTCTGCCTAATACAAGTGTTACAACATCTCTAAATCGTAGTAATGAAGTTGTAAAAAATACAGGGATTCATATTACCGCACCAGAATTGATAAGTGTATTTGCGAGTCATGAATCATCAGCACGTACAGAGGCATCTGTGGTGTTGCCCACTACTGCACTTGGAGGCACTACAGAATATTATGTTGCTTCTTATCATGGCGTTTTTGGGGCATTAAATGGTGTGAGCAATACACCAGGTAATGGCGTATTGTCAAGGTCGCAATTTATGATAGTGTCTTACCAAGATGGAACTACTGTAGAGATTACCCCTACTTGTGTTACAAGAAATGGAAGACCTGCTAATCAACCCTTTCAAGTTACACTTAATGAAGGTGAAACTTATTTGGTACAAGCAAATGCACCAACTGCTCCCAATTTACCTAACAATGTGGATTTTGACTTGACAGGCACACGCATTGTGGGTACAAATAGTTGCAAACCTTTTGCAGTTTTTTCAGGAAATACAGCCACATTAACAAACAGCAGTTGCTCTGCTTGGGAACATTTATATGAACAACAATTTCCAATTCAAAGTTGGGGCAAAAAATATTTAATCACACCTTTTAAAAATGCTGCACAAGGGTATATTTATCGTGTGCTTGGTTCAGAAAATAATACAAGTGTAGTGATAAATGGTGCAAGCACTTTTACCGTAAATAAAGGCGGATTTTTGGAATTTAATGTGGGAAATGCAACCAATATTTGTGTTGATGCAGACAAACCTATTGCAGTAGCTCAATTTATCAAAGGACAAGATTGCAATGGTGTTCCTATGATGTCAGGAAGTGGAGGCGGACAAGTGAATGTAGGCGACCCTGCTATGCTTATGCTTAATCCAGTGGAACAAACCATCAACAAAATTTCTTATACAACCATTGCATCAAGTAATATGACAGGTTCTAATCCTGCTGCATATTTTGTAAATGTAATTACCAAAACCGCTAATACCAGCAAGGTAAAAAGAAATGGAGCTTTTATAGGTTCAGCACAATTTGCTCCTTTTAGTGCTTGTCAAGAATATTCTTGGGCAATGGTGGATATTGCAGCAGGAACACATATTTTGGAATCTGACAGTAGTTTTATTGCATACAGTTATGGATATGGACGTGCAGAAGGTTATGCGTATAGTGTGGGGGCAAAATTTGATAACCTTAATAGGAATTTTAATGTATCAAAAAGCACTATCTGC
The DNA here is from genome assembly GCA_013297825.1 of Cytophagales bacterium. GTDB lineage: Bacteria > Bacteroidota > Bacteroidia > Cytophagales > Microscillaceae > JAAFIN01. Next base: position 4,744 of record JAAFIN010000038.1, on the reverse strand, counting down.
ATAGGCGAAACCGTGAATTTTTCAGGTTTTGGTACAGGAATTTTAGCCTATAATTGGACAATAAATGATGCAAATGGTGTAGTTGCTACCCCAACAGGGCAAAACCAATCTTATACCTACCTCACACCAGGCGAGTATGACGTAAAAATGACAGTTACTATTTTAGGTGGTTGTGGTTTTGAAGATGTGATTAAGAAAATAACTGTTTTACCTTTTCCTAACCCTGACCTTGGCGTACCTCGTATCATTTGTCCTGGTACAAGCATTACATTAGACCCTGGTGTAATTCCAAATTCTCCTACTTATTTATGGTCAAATGGTGCAACCACACGAACCATTACAGTAAGCGAACCAGGCACTTATATTGTAACTGTTACAAATCTTGCAGGTTGCCAAAGAACAAATGGCGTACAAGTAGATATGTATCCTGTTGTTCCATTGAATTTTGTTGGACTAAATCCAACATATTGTATTGATGCACCAAGTTTTCCATTGCAAGCAACCCCAGCAGGAGGAAGTTTTACCATCAATAACATTGCTGCTACACAATTTAATCCAGGTGTATTAGGGGTTGGTGATTATACTGTAGTGTATACGTATCAAAATCCTACAAATGGTTGTATTTTCAAGAAAACTATGATGGTTAGTGTAAAACCGCTTCCTGTTGTTGCGATTTTAGATTTACAAGATGAATATTGTATTGATGCTCCTTCTATGATATTGATAGGTGATGCAATGGTTCAAACTCCAAATCCTACCAAAATTTTCACCATAAATGGTGTAGTGGCTACCAATTTTAACCCTGCAGTTTTAGGGGCAGGTACACATATTGTTAAATTCACTTATATTGATAATTTTTCTTGCGTTGGTACAACCATTAGACAAGTAAAAGTTAATCCATTGCCTGTTTTACAAATTACCAATCTCCAAACTGCCTATTGCGTAGATGCAGCACCTATTTCGCTTACTGCTTTGCCTGCTGGTGGTACTTTTAAAGTAAATAATATAGCACAACCACAAAATGAAATTGAATTAGCAACATTTAACCCAAATACATTAGGCATAGGTACTTATTTGGTAAAATATAGTTATCAAGATGCTAAAGGTTGTAAAAATAACATTACCCAAAATGTAACCGTTAATCCGCTTCCAATCGTTGAAATTACCAATTTAAGAGAAATTTATTGTAAAAATAATGTAAATGTTACCCTTACTGCCAATGTTACAGGCGGAATTTTTACAGTGGATAATACCCCAACAACCGAATTAAATTTTAATGCTTTGGGTGTAGGCGAACACGAGGTTATTTATACTTTTATCAATAATAACAGTTGTTTGAATCGTGATACAGTGAAATTTATGGTAGAAGAAACCCCAATCGTAAAAATAACAGGTCTTCAATTTGTGTATTGCATTGATTCTAATCCTTTTGCACTTACTGCAAGCCCACAACCTGACCAAGGCGGTATTGGAATTTTTACCATAAATGGCAATCCTACACCTGTTACACAAGTAAATCCTGCAACATTGGGCGGTGGCATACATACTGTAAGATATATTTTTACAGATAGTAGAACCCAATGTACCCAAATAGACACCAAAACATTTGAAGTATCAGGTTTGCCTTCTGTGAGTATTGTAAATATTGGGGGATTAAAAGATGAATATTGCAGAGATGAGGCACAAATAAGTCTTGTGGGAATAGGCACACCTTCAGGAGGAACATTTACCATAAATGGTATTGTAAAAACTGTATTAAATCCTGCTGACACTGATTTGCGTATTGGTGCAAATACCATACTTTACAATTATACCAATGCAAATGGTTGCACAAATGTAGCATCAAAAATTATCACAATTTTGCCTTTGCCTGAAACCAAAATCACAAATATTCGCACAAATTACTGCGTACAATTACCTGCATATCAACTCACTGCAATTCCTTTGAATGGAACATTTAAAATAAATGATGTGGCTTCTAATGGAAACTTAAATGTAGGAACTTTGGGCGCAGGAACACATAAAATTACTTACACAGAGCCAAAAGGTTGTGTTACATTTACCAAAATGATAAATGTTTATCCTGCAATTCCTGCACTTCCAGTATTGGATTATGGTGTTTGTAGCAATAGTGGAAATCCTGAAATATTGGACGCTGGCGAAGGCAAAAAATATAAATGGACACCTGGCATTATTAGTGATACATTGAGGTTTAAAAGTGTATTTGTGATGGGGACTTATACTGTAGAAGTTACAGATTCATTGGGTTGTAAAACCATTAACGAAATAACCGTAAAAGAAGATTGCGACCCAAAAGTATTTTTGCCTACTGCTTTTACGCCTAATGGCGATAATTTGAATGATACTTTTGAGTTAAAAGGAAAAGATTATACAAACGTAAAATGTTATGTGTATTCACGTTGGGGCGAAATTATACACGTCAGCTATGAAAATCGTTTGCTTTGGGACGGAAATATGCGAAATGGAAATCCTGCTCCTGATGGTGCTTATATCATTGATTTGAAATATGACGAATTACCAAATAAAATTGGTAAACAAATTAGGCAATATGTGGTGTTAAAACGATAAAATTTTGATGGTAAATTATAAATGGTAAATGACATAGCCAATTATTAACAATTTTGTTATTTAATATTTTACTTTTTTATAAAAAATAGGGTTATACGAAAGTATTGCCCTATTTTTTTCTTTTTACAAAAATTTATTTTTTTTGGTTCTTCTCAAATTTTTAGCGAAGAAAATAAAAAAAGCCTTTATTTATGAAAAATAAAGGCTTTTTTTATAGTTATGTGTATAGAATAAGCATAAATGCTGGTTTCTAAAATTTATATTTTATTTTTAATTAAAACGCTCCAAACAACCAATTTCCAACTGCATTTTCGTCATCACTTGTATAAAATTGCTCACAAGCATTGATAAATTCTTGAAGGCTTATGCTTCCATCATTATTAAGGTCTAAACGTTTAAAAATTGTATTTGAATCATCTTTTACGTGATATGCTTTCAAAAATAAAGCATATTCATCTGCCCCAATTTCGCCATTTTTATTCAAATCAATCAATTCAAATAAAAACTGCACAGAAGTTTTTTCACCTGCACGCCAATAAGGAATTTCTGCTTGCAGTTGCAAATCGTGAAATACAAACCATTCATCAAGGCTAATTTTGCCATCACCATTTGTATCAGTTGCTTGCAAAAGACCTTCCCAATCAGCCATATATTTTTGGTGCAAAAAATTATAAGTTGATGAACCTATTGCTTCATTGCGAACAGCAGTAAGGTTTTTTACGATAGTTTCAATATCACTTTTTTCAATAAAGCCATTATTATCTGCATCAAAAGTTTTGAAAAAAGCAGTTAATTTACGTTTTTTTAGTTCAGAAAGCATAAAGACAAATTGGGAATTAAGAATTAAGAATTAGGAATTAAAAAATTCAAGCAATTATACGAAAAATCTTAGAAATTTTTGTAAAAAATTAAAAACATTTTTTTATTAAGGGGAAAGGTGTGAGTAGTAAGGGGAAAGGTATAAGGAAAATACAATATAACTCTATTGCTACACAATGACAAAATGCTATTGGCTGTTTCATTTAACATTTAACATTTAACATTTATCATTTACTTGTTTTTTCAAACTTTTATCACAAATTTTGCTTTTCTTTTTTAAAAAATTATTTTTAAAAAAATTATTAAAAAATAAACCAAAATAAATGGCAGCAATAGAAGTAAAAGGCGGAAAAAAACTCAAAGGCGAAATTACCCCACAAGGTGCTAAAAATGAAGCATTACAAGTGATTTGTGCGGTATTACTCACCGAAGAACCTGTTATTATGCACAATATTCCTAATATCAGAGATGTCAATAAACTTATTGAACTTTTGGAAGATTTAGGGGTAAGAACTGCAAAATTGGGCGAAGGAAGTTATCAATTTGAAGCAAAAAATATCAATTTGGATTATTTGGAAAGTGATGTTTTCAAAACAAAAGGCGCAGCATTGCGTGGTTCTGTGATGATTTTAGGCCCTCTTTTGGGAAGATTTGGCAAAAGTAAAATTCCACGTCCAGGAGGCGACAAAATAGGCAGAAGAAGATTAGACACACATTTTTTGGGTTTTGAAAAATTAGGTGCAAAATTCAATTATGACCACGATGACGCTTTTTATAACATTGATGCCTCCAACCTCAAAGGAACATATATTTTGCTTGATGAAGCCTCTGTAACAGGTACTGCGAATATTGTGATGTCTGCGGTACTTGCCAAAGGTACAACCACCATTTATAACGCAGCGTGTGAGCCTTATCTCCAACAACTTTGCAAAATGCTTAATAGTATGGGGGCAAAAATCACAGGAATTGGCTCTAATTTGTTAAATATTGAAGGTGTAACGCAATTAGGTGGTACAACACATACGATTTTGCCTGATATGATAGAAATAGGCAGTTTTATTGGTTTGGGGGCAATGACAGGCTCAGAAATTACCATAAAAAATGCTGGTATTCAACATTTGGGAATGATTCCTACGGTTTTTCAACGTTTGGGTATCAAAATGGAATTTAGAAATGATGATATTTATATTCCTGCACAAGACCATTACGAAATAGATACTTTTATAGATGGTTCTATTCTTACGATTGCTGACGCACCTTGGCCTGGATTTACGCCTGATTTGTTGAGTATTGTGTTGGTAACTGCCATTCAAGCAAAAGGAACGGTACTTATTCA
>JAAFIN010000037.1 GCA_013297825.1 Cytophagales bacterium | reverse complement strand
AATTTATTTTGTTTTTATTTTTTTTATAATTAAAAAAACTACTTAACAAAAAAATAGTACCAATTACAACAACAATTGTTGCAACAAAAAATAAGTGAGTGGATTTTTTCATTTGATAATTGAATATTTACAATAATGAATATTTTTAAAATAATACCCAAATAACGAATATTTTTCAAAAATTATCTACTAATAATAATTTTTTTTGTTTTTTGAAAATGTAAAAATAAAAAATCCTGCTTAATAATGAAATTAAGCAGGATTTTTTATTTTAAATTTTTTTTTAAAATCTTTAAAAGAAATAACGCACACCAAATACAGGAGCGAAAGAATTAACATCTAATTTTACATTAGATTGTGTTACACTTACATTGTTAACACTTGTCTTTCTGCTTTCATATACAAAACCATTTACACCAAATTCTAAGCCCCATGATTTTGTTGGAAAAAACACAAAGTTTGGAGAAATAGAAAATCCTGTAACACTTAAATTAGCTTCATTTGTGGTAGTTGTGGTAGTTGTTGAGGTTGTTTTTACTTTACCAGTACCTATTTCTACTTGACCTTGTACATAAAATGCAAATTGTTCGCTTGAAGTAGGAATATAATATCTTACGTGAGGTTTTATCCAAAAAAGATTTGTGTTTGTAGTTGTATTTGTTCCTTCAACTTTTTCATTTTGAATACCTATTCCTAAGCCAAGAGAAAAGTTGTTTTGTAGAAAATAGCCACCATTTGGTAATAAAGTTAATCCACTTCTTTTGTTGCCTGATGTGGATTCTGTTCCAGAGGAAAACTGTACTTCTGCACCAATATATTTTTTCCCTTTTTCTAATTGGGCGTGGGCAGAGCTTACAAAAAATGCACAGATAGCAAGAACACTAAGAAATATTTTTTTCATTTTAGTAAAAAATTAAATTATAAAAGAGTTTAAATGATAAAAAAAGAATATCGCAAAAAATAATTTTAGAAAGAATTTTAGAAATTACTTTAAAAAATCACATTTTTTTGGTGCAATAATAAACATAAAAATAAAAATTTACAAAATAAGTTGTTTTTCAAAAATCAGTTTGACATTATTAAAAAAATAACTTTTAAAAATGAAACTTTTTTTATAAAAATATAGTAAAAAAAATAATTTTTTTGGTAATTTTACACAAATTTTATTTTTAATAAAAAATATCCTAAAAAAATGAAAAAACAATATTTATTTCTGTTATTTTGTTTTTTGTGCTGTTTTTCCACTGCAAAAGCACAACAAAATCCTGACCTTTATGCCCAAGAAATATTGCAAGAAGTAATGAATGGCTTGCAATTCAAAGAAGATTATATTGCTATGAAAAGTACATTTCATCTCTTTCACGCATCATTACACAACCAAAAGGGGAATGGATTTAATGATAAAGCAGAAGTTTTTTTTAAAACTATTCGCCAAAATATCACCTCTTATCCTCAAAAAATTGAAAATTTAACGCCTTTAAAACAACAAAAAAAGAGTTTTGAATATGTTAATTCTCGCAACCAAAAAATGACCGCAAATGGAGCATTTTATACTTATCAAATCAAACAAAATAATGGCAAAAAAACTACTTTTGACATATTTTTTGATGATAATACACCTACACAAGGTAAGATTTTAAATGTTGGTTTTTAAAAATTATTTATAAAAACATTTTTTTATTACATAAAAATCAAAGTAGTTTTTCTTTTTTTGAAGAAAAATTACTTTTTTTGTTTAATGTTGAATTTCAACAATCGTATCGTGGATTTTTTTAAAATATTGTTGTTTTTGGGCTTGTCTTATTTTAAAATATTGTTGATAATCTTCATCAAAATTAGCCCTTGACATCATTACTTTTTCATAATTGCCTGAAATATCCAAAAAATGCTCACACACTTCACGAATGGCGTGTTTTCCACCTTCAAATTTTGCAGTGTAATCACAAAAATTATTGGTTTCTACAAAATTAGTAAATAGGGGCGAAGATGCACGTGGCATCAAAATACGCACACCACAGAGTTTTGCCATACCTAAATCATTGACATCATCAAAAAAAACTGCAATATTTTCAGGTTTAATGTCTAATAATTCGCAAAAATGTAAAACTGCTTCGTGTTTATTCACAATTTGGGAATAAACCGCTTGGAATTTCTCACGACTTGCCAAATCCATTGCTGAGGGATTTTCTGCTCCTGTAATAATGGCAATAGGCGGAATAAAACCCAATCTTTTGAAAAATTCATATCGCACAAGATTTAAACCCATAGAATCCGCCTCTGAAAAGGTACTTGGAAGGCTTGGATTTTTTAAGCCTGAATTAAAAACACCGTCCCAATCCGAAATAAAGGCTTTTATTTGCGAAAACTTTTGTTTTAAAATGTCCATGTTTTTTAATGATGAATTATGAATTATAAATGATGAATTATAAATGATGAATTATGAATGAAGCCCCCTAACCCCCAAAGGGGGAATTTTAATGGTGAATAGTGAATGAAACAGCCAAATACAAAGTTTAAAAGATTTAATTTTAATTACAAAAAACAAGATTTTTTCTTAATTTTGCAATTATGCTTAAACAAAAGTAGTTTTTCTTTTTCAAAAAAATAATAATTTTGTTTTCACTTATACCTTTTCTCCTTATAAAATTCCCCTTTGGGGGTTAGGGGGCTTCTTTTTCATTATGAATATTTTTGATAATCTTGAACACCACGCTAACGCACAAGAACTTCTTGCGATTATTGCATTGTTTCACCAAAGAGGTTGGTCACCTGCCACAAGCACCAATTATTCTTTTCGCAATCCGCAACCATTTCACCATACTTATACCATTTCAAAATCAGGTATTGATAAATCAAGATTTACAATAAAAGATTTGATGTTGATTGATGAATTTGGAAAACCATTGCCTTCTTATCAAGGTATAAGACCTTCTGCTGAAACGCTTTTGCACACAGTTGTTTATGATAATTCGCCAGAAACAAGAGCAATTTTACATACACATTCGCCTGTTTCTACGATTTTTTCTATGATTTATAAAGATGAAAAAGTTGTCAAAATCACAGGTTTTGAGGTATTAAAAGCCCTAAAAAATATCACAACACACGAACAAACTTTTGAATTGCCTATTTTTGCCAATTCACAAGATATGCCTGCATTGAGCGAAGAAATTGACCAATATTACGCCAAAAATCCAGATATGAGTGCTTTTTTGCTTGTGGGACACGGAATATATGCGTGGGGAAATAGTATGACTGAGGCAAAAAGATATGTAGAAGCATTGGATTTTTTGATGGATTGTATGTTAAAATTGCGTTTGTATAAAAATTAAATGAAATTATAACAAAAATATAAATAAATGTGTTTTTTGTTGATTTTTGCATATTTATAACAACATTTTACAAAAATACAATAAAAAAGATTATAGAATTTTTATAAATTTTATAATCTTTTTTGTTTTTATTACTTTTAATGATAATGCACCACAAAAAAAATCAAAAAATACGTAAAACTTTTTGCTTTATTTATTTTTTAATTAAAAAAAAGTATTTATTTTGGCTTTTGAATTAACAAAAAACATTTTATTATAAAAATATGAAAATTACTCAAAATATTTGGTCTGAAAAAAAAGGTTGGAAATCAAGCGAATTAAATGCTGAAAGCCAACTTGTATTGGGTTTTGGAAAACGTGAAATCTTTGAACAAAAAGACGTTCACGCAGAAGTAAAAAAACTTTATCCTAATGCTCATATCTTAATGGGTTCAAGTTCAGGCGAAATATTAGACACCGAAGTTACAGATAATACAGTTGTAATTACTGCGGTTACTTTTGAAAAAACCCAAATAAAATGCTTTTCTATTGATACCCAAAATAAAGACAGCAATGCTGTGGGCAAAGAACTTGCATCTCTTTTTCCAAAAGAAAATCTAAAACACGTTTTTGTACTTTCAGAAGGTTCTACCATTAACGGAACTGCTTTATTGGAAGGTTTGAATGGTGTTTTTGGCAAAAATATTACCATTACAGGCGGACTTGCAGGTGATGGGGCACAATTTCAAAAAACAGTAGTTGGTTTAGATGCAAATCCTACTTCGTTTCAAGTAGGTGCAATCGGAATGTATGGTGATGCTTTAACGGTTGGTTATGGGTCGTTTGGTGGTTGGGAGCCATTTGGAGCAGAAAGATTGGTTACAAAATCAGAAAATAATGTTTTGTATGAATTGGACGGAAAACCTGCTTTGGAACTTTACAAAACATATTTAGGCGAAAAAGCCTCTGAATTACCTGCCTCTGCATTGCTTTTTCCGCTTTCTGTCATCAATGAAAGCAATGCAAGCCTTTCGCTTACACGCACCATTTTGACGATTGACGAAGAAAAACAATCTATGACATTCGCAGGTGATATTCCACAAGGTAGTAAAGTGAAATTGATGAAATCTAACCACACAAAACTTGTGGAAGGTGCTGAAACTGCTACCGAAAATTGCCAAAAAATGATGCATAATAAATCTACTTCACTTGCGATATTGGTAAGTTGTGTAGGGCGTAAATTGGTGCTTGGGCAACGTGTAGAGGAGGAAGTGGAAGCTGTAAAAGAGGTTTTAGGTAGTCAGGCAGGTATTGTAGGATTTTATTCGTATGGCGAACTTGCTCCTGTGATGTTTGAGGGAGATTGTTATTTGCACAATCAAACAATGACTGTAACGCTGCTGCACGAGTAAAAAAGGTGTCAGGAAAAAGGTGTCAGATATCAGAAAAAGGCATTGGGAAAAGGTATCAGGTATCAGGAAAAAGGTATCAGGTGTCAGAAAAAGACATCAGGGAAAAATCTAAAATCATACTGTTTCCTAAATTCTAACATATATCTTCCGATTTTTAACATTTGTCTTTCCTAATTTTTAATTCATTTCCCCCTTTAATTTCTGACTTCTGTTCCCTGACTCCTGATACCTTTTTCCTGACACCTTAAAAAAAACCTAAAATAATCAAATATGACTGTAATAAATTATAACAAATTATTATTAAAACAAATCAAAAAAAAATTGGGCGAAGAATATTTGGATAGTGACCAATTCCAAGATTTTTTTGAGGCAATCAACGAAACCTACATACAATACGAAGAAGATAGACAAATGGTAGAACGCACTATGGAAATAAGTGGTGCGGAACTTACAGAATCTTACAACAAACTTAGAGAACAACAAACACAATTAGAAGAAGCATTTGAAGAATTGAGGGCTACACGTGTGCAACTTGAAGAATCTGAAAGATTTGTTCAACTTTCTGAACAACTTCAAGAAGTAAATGACCAACTTATTTCTGCCCAACAACACGCAAGCGTTATCCAAAAAGCAATTTTAGGCATAGAAAATCAAATATTAGAATATTTTGATGATGCTTTTCTGTTTTATGAACCCAAAGATATTGTTTCAGGTGATTTTTATTGGTTTTCAGAACAAAATGGATACAAAATTATCATTGCTGGTGATTGCACAGGACACGGTGTGCCTGCTGCGTTTATGACGATTATGGGGTATAATATTTTGAATGAAATTGTAAACCAAAATAAAATATTTGCTCCTGATGAAATACTATATGCTTTGGATAAAAAAATTATAGAAACTTTCCATAAAAAAGGCACAGAGAAAGAACTAAATGATGGTATGGACATTTCTATTTTGGTATTGAATGAAGAACAAAAAACGGTTTCTTTTGCAAGTGCCAAAAATCCGCTTGTACTCATTCATAATGGCGAAATGCACATTATAAAAGGCTCAAGATTTCCTGTAGGTGATACAAGATATAATTTTAAATCTTTTGAAAAACATAATTTCTATTATCAAAAAGGGGATATTTTTTATCTTTATACTGACGGTTATCACGACCAATTTAGCAAAGATGGTAAAAAATTATTAAGTGCTAATTTCCGAAAAATGCTTTTGGATATTCACACCTTAGAAATGCAAGCACAAGAAAAATATCTTAAAAATTTTATTTTTGATTGGTGGGGCGGAAATAGAGAAATCCAAATAGATGATATTCTTGTGATTGGGATAAAAGTTTAAGGTTCAAAAGTTCAAGGTTCAAAAGTTCAAGGTTCAAAAGTTCAAGGTTCAAAAGTTCAAGGTTCAAAAGTTCAAGGTTCAAAAGTTCAAGGTTTAAAGTTTAATAAAATCTTGTATTTAATCCTGCTCATCTTGAAAATCCTAAAAATCCTGCTAAAAAATCCTGAAAATCCTGTTAAAAAAACTGTTAAAAATTAGCATTTTTAAAAAAAATCATATAAATTTACAAAAAATTAAACAACATAAAATATCTTAAAAATACTTTAAATTTATTCTATTTTTATGGACGTAAAAATTGCTGAAAGTTGGAAAACAGCTCTCCAAGAAGAATTTGATAAACCTTATTTTTCACAACTTGTTGATTTTGTGAAATCTGAATATCTTACCAAGACCATTTATCCTCCTGGTAATTTTATTTTTAATGCTTTTGATAAATGTTCTTTTGAGGATATAAAAGTAGTAATTTTGGGACAAGACCCTTATCACGGTGCAGGTCAAGCAAACGGTCTTTGTTTTGGAGTGGCTGACGGTGTGGCTATTCCGCCATCACTTCGTAATATTTTTAAAGAAATTAACGAAGATTTGGGAAAACCTATTCCAAAATCAGGCAATTTGGAACGTTGGGCAACACAAGGCGTGTTACTTATCAATGCAGTGCTTACAGTTGAGGAAGCAAAACCTGCTTCACACGCCAAACAAGGTTGGGAAACTTTTACAGATGCAGTAATTAAAAAAATCTCTAATGATTGTAATAATGTGGTGTTTATGCTTTGGGGAAAATATGCCCACGACAAGGGTGCTGTAATTGATACCACCAAACACCTTGTACTCAAAGCTCCACACCCTTCACCACTTGCCAAAGGTTATAATGGTTGTCAACATTTTAGCAAAGCAAATGATTATCTAAAACAAGTTGGAAAAGCAGAAATTGATTGGTAAAATTCAATGATGAATGTTAAATGATAAATGAAACAGCCAAATTCACATATTCCAAAATAAAAAAAACCTATTTCTGTCAGAAGAAATAGGTTTTTTTTGTTTGTTAAGGTATCATTTCGTAGGAATTTAGCTGTTTCCTGCACAGAACAGCTAAATTCTTTCAGAATGACAAAGGTGATTATTCTTTTTCTAAAATAATTTTTTCTACTCCCTCAAAAATTTCTTTGTTTTCTGCTTCTTGGATTTTTTTTGAGAAAATATCATATTCCAAAGGATTTTCTCTTAAATTATCCAAAAAATTTGAAATCGTTAAAAAATCATTTAATTCAAAGTAATTTACTGTTGATGCTGTTGAATATGATGCTATTGCTTCAAATATTTTTAAGTATTCTTTATTTTGTGTTATATATTTTTCTATAATAAATACACAAATATTCATTTTTTTTTCATCATTATTTGGAAATTTATATGAAAAATATTTTTCTGTTATTATTTTTGAAATTGCAAGTGATGGTGCAAGTAAAAAAAAATTTGCGTTTTTAAAGATGTTGATAACCTCATTTGAACTTGAAGGGATTTCGTCAATTTGTTTTTTAAAAATCTCCACCATTATCCAAGACGCAAACATATTTTCAAATTTGATATTTTTATCAAAAACTTTTTCATAAAGTCCTTTTGGGTGGTCTTTATAAGAAATAAAAATATAGTTTCTTTCATTTTCAGAAATGTAAGAAATTTTTTGCAAATAAAAAACAACATAAGCTAGTGCAAATTCTTCATTTTTCACGATTTTTATGCCTAATTTTTCTTGTGCTTCCTCTGATAATCTAAATTCATCATGGCGTTTTTCGTACCAAACATTTGTCATAAAAGATTCTTGTTGCAAACGTAGTTGAATGTCATCATTTGCCCAAAAATCCCTATCTTGCAAAGGATTTTGCATATTGGTATAACGTGTAATTTGCAAATTAAAATCTTCATCACTTGACGCAATAATTCGCATAGAAATACGTGCATATTCGTCCATTGATTTTCGTTGCGATTTTGTGGCATTTTCGTAGGCACTGTACACTGAATACACCGTTTGTGCCCCATTTATAATTTGCAAACCACTTTCCAATGTAATATTTTTTGTGGTTGGGCTTATATCAGGCAAAATAGGCGTGATGGCAGTAATACCATTGTTAAAATACCAAAAATTAGCAGGTGCTTTCAACAAAGTATCTACAATTTTTTCATTGTAATTGGAGCGGTGAATAGGATTTCTAACATTTTTAAAAAATAATTTGAAGGCATATTTTTTAAAAAGTTCGTGAATTGTTTGAGGTTTTAACAAAATTGTACAGGCTTTTGCTCTGCCTTGAAACTCAAAAACATCTCTTTTTTTGCTTTCGTAGCGTTCTATGGATAATTTTATGGGAGTTTCTTCTGGGTTTTGTTCTTTGTATTCAAGCGGATTAAAAGGCAAAATTTCTTTGAATTTGAAAGCAATATAATCCTGTTTTATTTTTTCAAGGTCAATAATTGCCAAACTAATTTTGGGGTTATAATTATCATTAAAATTTTGGATTGCCTGTGTAATTTCTTCGTTGTATGTTGCAAGCGTGAAAAAAATAAATACTGCTTCACCATTATTTTCCAAATGTGAGATAAGTTCTGTATATTTTTTATTAAAATTTTCATTTTTTCCTACTTTTGCTTTCTTTTCCAAAACTCCCCTAAAATCGGTCAAAGTTGCATTAAATTCTTCTTTTTGTATCTTGGCTGTTGAAGAAGCTACATATTTGGATTGTACGACATAATAAACGTTTTCATTTTTTGTATTTTTAGTAAAAAAAATCACATCACAAGAATTGTCGTCTTTGCCATCAGTAATGTAAGATTTGTAAATAGGTTGCAATCCATAAAATTTCAAAAACCATATCAATAAAGCATAACCTTTTTTATGTTCATCTTTTTTATGTTTTTTGATGTTTTCATTTTCAGTATTTTCTTGTAAAATAACGTCTAATTCTTGTTGAATTATCTCATAAAATTTTTGGTCAGTCATAATTTTTATTTTTATTTTTATTTTTATCTTTATTTTTTAAATCTTTTTGCAAATATGTAAAATAGCTTACAAAAACTAAAATTTTTGTAAGCTATATGAAAACGAAAACATAAAAAATCAAAATCTTTAATCTTTTGCTTTCTTCGTTTCGTGTACAATAATTTTTGAAGAAGATGCTTTTGCTTTTATGATTTCAATGCCTTCTTTTTCCAAACCTTTACTTTTATAAATACGTAATGCAGTGGTGGCATCTATTGCTTCGGTGGTTTGTTCATTAAAACTTGGGATAACATCAAGGCTTTCAAGACGAATACCTAATTTTTCAAAATCAACATTAGCTTTATCAAAAATTACTTTTTCAAAATTATCATCAAAATCAACCACATCTTGTTTTTTGAAATAATCACGACAAATATCTTTGATTTTTTTGTCCAATAATGTACTTTCAAGACTTTCAAATTGTCCATCAATATATTCCTTGCTTGCCTCTGTATTCAATTTCGCAGTGCCTATTCCTCTGCCATTTGGAATAAATTTTAAAGGGTCAACAATAGAATAAACATAATCCATATCTACAAATGCACTTACATTGTTATCAAACGTAACTTTGTAGCGACTCTCACCCACAAGTTGATAGTTGGGAATCATCACTACCCTATAACAATAATTGCCAATACCTGTTGGCACGCTGTTCCCTACTGGAATAATTCGCCAACTTTTACCACAATCTTCTGTAATTAGGATTTGTATGTTGGAAGGTGCATAAGAAGAACAACCGCCAAATACTAATAAAAATATCAAAAGCAGTAAATTAGATGCTAAAAAATAGTTTTTTCTCATAAGAAAAGTTCAAAGTTTAAAGAAGCCCCCTAACCCCCAAAGGGGAACAAAAGGTAAAAGTTTAAAAGAAAAATCAATAAAATCCTGAGTTACCAAAAAAATCTTAAAATCCTGCTCTAAAATCCTGCCAATCCTATAATCCTGAAAATCCTGCTTCAGACTTTGGCTGTTCCATTCATCATTCACCATTTAATAAGCTCTTTCCAGCACCTTATCCATAAAATTCACAAAAGCCTGATTAACTACTTTATTTCCACCTTTTGTAGGATAATCCCCTGTAAAATACCAATCTCCTGCGTGATTTGGGCAGGAAAGATGTAAGTTTTCAATGCTTTGGAAAATGATTTGAACCTCTGCTTTGATGTTTTTGCTGACAATTTCAGCAATTTTATCAGAAATTTGTTGTGGCGAAAATAATTTATACAAAATCTGCACAAAATTCTGCGTGTGAGCCATATTTTCATTGATTGCCAAGACACATTTATCATACACATCTTGCATTTGATATTCTTGTCCTGTGTCTTCACAAAGAGCTTTCATTGCCCTAAATGCAATAAAATCACCTATTTTTGACATATCAATTCCATAACAATCAGGATAACGAATTTGGGGAGCAGACGACACAATCACAATCTTTTTTGGATTTAATTTATCCAACATTTTCAAGATACTTTTTTCCAAAGTTGTACCTCTCACAATAGAATCATCAATTAAAACAATCGTATCAATGTTTTTGCGGACAATTTCGTAGGTTGTATCATACACACTTGCCACCATTTCGTCCCTGTGGGCATCATCAGCAATAAAAGTACGAGATTTTACATCTTTTATGGCTAATTTTTCAACACGAGGGCGAAAAGAAAGGATTTTTTCAAGTTCTTCATCACTAAGTTTTTTATTTAAGATTGCCTCCTTGCGTGTTTTTACCAAATAATGGTCAATGCCTTTCATAAGCCCCAAAAAAGCACTTTCTGAGGTATTAGGAATGTATGAAAAAATGGTATTTTCTAAGTCATAATTTACAGATTTTAGCACATCTTCGGACAAAAGTCGCCCAAGTTGTTTGCGTTCTTGGTAAATTTGGGGGTCATTGCCTCGTGAGAAATAAATCCTTTCAAAACTACAAGATTTTTGTGGTTCTAATGCAATAAAAGGCATTTCTTTATAATTTCCTTCCTTGTCAATAATCAAAACGTGAGCAGGTTTTATCTCTTTTATTTCGTTATAATCCACATTAAAAGCGGATTTTATGGCTGGTTTTTCAGAGGCAACCACCACGATTTCATCATTTGCATAATAATACGCTGGGCGAATACCGTGAGGGTCTCTCGCCACAAAGGAAGCACCATAACCCAACACTCCCGCAAGTGCATAACCACCATCAAATTCTTTACAAGCACGTTCTAATATCTTACAAATATCCAATTCTTGTTCAATAATTTCGGTAATTTCACGTCTGGAATGGGTGTTTTTGTATTTTTCCAAAAATTTAAAATTTTCTTCATCTAAAAAATGCCCAATTTTTTCCATAATCAGCACCGTATCAACATTATCTTTGGGGTGTTGTCCCAAATCCATTAGTTTTTCAAATAATTCATCAACATTTGTGAGGTTAAAATTTCCTGCACACACCAAATTTCTACTTCTCCAATTACTTTGACGCAGGAAAGGGTGGCAATTTTCCAAACTATTTCCACCGTGTGTGCCATATCTTAGGTGTCCAAGATAAACTTCACCCAAAAAAGCAGTATCCTCTTTGATGTGTTGGGCAGTTTTCCAATCAAAAGATTTTTTTGGCAATAAATTACCAATTTTTTCTTCAATTCTATTAAAAATATCCTCAATGGGATTTTCCAAAATAGACCTGTATCTGCTAATATAACGTTTTCCTGCAGGTGCATTTATTTTGATGCTTGCTACGCCTGCACCGTGTTGTCCTCTATTGTGTTGTTTTTTGAGCAAAAGATACAATTTTTGCAAACCATAACGATAGGTTTTGTATTTTTCTACAAAATAAGGAAGCGGTTTTCTCAAACGAACAAGGGCGATACCACACATAAAAAATTATGAATTAGGAATTATGAATTAGGAATGAGCAAAATTAAACAAAAAATCCACATTAAAATAATTGTGAATTAGAAATTATGAATTAGCAACAAACAAAATTAAACAAAAAATCCACATTAAAATAATTATAAATTAGAAATTATGAATTGGAAATGAACAAACATAAATTTTATAAAAAAATTTGTGGTAGTTTTTTTTTTTGGATAAAAAAATGTAATTTTGCAGTCCTGCTTTATTTCAACATTTTTTAATTTATATGGACACAACACTCCCCTCAGTACAAGAAAATCCTGAAAATAAACTTCCACAAAAAGATGATACAAAAGAACAAGCGGAAGAATTATGGAGAAGGTGTTTGGATATTCTTTCAAAAGAAGTAACTGCTAATGATTATAGAATTTGGCTTGAGCCTATACGTGCAGAAAGAATAGAAGATGGTGTTAATCTTATTCTATTTTTGCCCCACAAAGACGTATATGAATATATAGAAGACCATCTTGTAGACCCTTTGCGTGCAGCGTTAAATCAAGTGTTTGGCGTTGATACGAAGATAGGCTATGTATTTGAAGCAGAAATTGCTCAAAATTCAGAGGAAGATATTAAAAAAATTATCAATGAACAACAAAAAGAACAACAACTCATCATCAAACGTTTTGATGAATTGTACGAAAAATCACAAATAAATCCCAATTACGTTTTTGAAAATTTTATTGAAGGAAGTTGTAATCGCCTCGCAAGGTCAGCAGGCTGGGCAGTAGCCCAACAACCTGGTACTAATTCCAAAAATCCACTTGTATTGTATGGTGGAGTTGGTCTTGGTAAAACACATCTTATGCAAGCGGTGGGCAATTATATCATGGAAAATGATTCTGCTAAGAGAGTTGTTTATGTTTCTGTGGATAAATTTACTGCCCAATTTGTGTATTTTATGAAAAATAATGATTTGGAAACCTTTAAAAAATATTATCAACAAGTTGATTTATTGCTTTTAGATGATATCCAATTTTTGGCAGGAAAAGAAAGCACACAAGAGATATTTTTTCATATTTTTAACCATTTACAACAATCTGGTCGTCAAATTATTATGACAAGTGATTGTTCGCCTGTCAATCTGAAAGGTATGGCGGATAGGCTTCTTTCAAGGTTTAAATGGGGGATTTTGGCAGATTTGCAACAACCTGATTTGGAAACTCGTATGGCAATTATTCAAAAAAAATTGCAAGAAAAAGACGTGGTTTTTCCTGATGATGTTATTGAATATCTTACCCAAAATGTAGATAGCAATGTGCGTGAAATGGAAGGTGCAATAAATTCGCTTATTCATTATTCGCTCAATGGCGTTACGCCAAGCCTTTCTATTGCTCAACAAGTTATCAGAAATATTGTGCAAAGCAATACGCCAAGAGAAACTACGATTGATGACGTGTTTAAAGCGGTAGCTGAACATTTTTCTACCACAGTAGAAGAATTAAAAGGAAAAAGTCGCAAAAAAGAAATTGTACACGCTCGCCAACTTGCAATGTATATCGCAAAAGAACATACAAGAGCATCACTCAAAATTATAGGTGCTACGCTTGGTGGCAGAGACCACAGCACCGTGATACATTCCATTCAGGCAATTACTGATTTGGTCAATGCAAAAAACAAAGATATTAAAACAGATATTGATAACATCAAAAGGAAATTTTAATTTTTTATAAAAATTTAAGCTAAAAAATAAATAAAAAATATAAAAAATATGCTCCAAAATCCACTAATTGCACACCTTCAAGATGCTCAAAATATCTTACTTGCAGGAGCAGGAGGTGGTTTTGATGTTTATAGTTCTGTTCCTTTATACATAGCACTCAAAGCACAAGGAAAAAATGTGCATTTGGCAAATCTTTCGTTTAGTTTTTTACACAAAACTATTGCAGAAGAAGTTTTTTCAAATTGTTTTAAAGTAACAAATAAAGAAATTAAAAACTTTAATGTTGATTATTTTCCTGAAAAATACCTTTCTGAATGGCTTTCTCAAAAATATCAAGAGAATATTCCTGTATATGCTTTTGAAAAAACAGGCGTAAAACAACTTCATAATAGTTATAATTATCTTATCAAAACTTTGGGTATTGATGCGATTGTATTGGTAGATGGTGGAACTGATAGCCTTATGTTTGGTGATGAAACAGGTCTTGGCACGCCAAAAGAGGATTATTGCAGTATGGAAGCAGTTTGGCAAACAGATGTAAAATACAAATTTTTGGCTTGTTTAGGTTTTGGAATTGACCATTTTCACGGTGTTTCGCATTATTTGGTGTTGGAAAATATCGCCAAATTGAGTGAAACAAACGATTATTTGGGTTGTTTTTCCATCAATAATACCCAAAAAGAAGGACTTGATTTCTTGGATTTGGTGGATTATGCCAACAAAAAATCAGGTTATTCATCAAGCATTGTTTGTAATTCTATCAAAAGTGCCATAGAAGGTCATTTTGGCAATTATCACGCAACTGCTCGCACCACTTTTAGCAAACTTTTTATCAATCCTTTGATGAATATTTATTGGCTTTTTACATTGGAAGGCATTAAAAAAAATAATCACTTGTTGGAAATTATTGCTAAAACACGCAGTATGGAAGAAATTGCTTTGTTGATAGAAATGTATCAAGATAAAATCACGCTGCGAAAAAAACAAAATATTCCTTTGTAATAAAAATAAAAACAGCCAAATTATTTTTTACAAAATAATTTGGCTGTTTAATTTATCATTCAACATTCATCATTATTGTAAAACCTGTGCTTTTTGCAATTTGGTCATAATTTCCACCAAAGAAGCCAAAATATTGCGGTCTTTTTCTGTGGATTTCAAAGAGAATTTTATTTCGCCTATATTTCCGTCTAATTTTGGGGCTTGAATTTGCAAATTATCCATTGTTTTAAGATTTTGTTGCAATAATTTAATTTCAGGGAAATAATTACTAAGATTTTCAGGAACGATTGAATACATTTTTGGGAAATCAATATAAGTAGCACCTACTTGATTGCGGAGAACATTTAAGATTTTTTCGTTGTTATATTGTTTTCCTGCAATAAAATCATTTTTTGCTTGTTCTTGGTTGGTAACGTAGAGCATTGTTTCTTTTTCTACTATATAAAATACATCTTCATTTGTGGTAATGGTATAACCATTTTTTTCTTTTTCAACTGTAATTGCTTTTTTGAAAACATTACCCACCAAATCTAAAATATCATCAACTGCGTGGTGTTTTTTCCAACTTGCCAATAAATGAACACTATTTTTTCCTTTTGTTGGTTGGTCTAATGCAAAAATCACATCACCAGCAAAAATATTAAATAATTCTTCTTCGTTCATTCCTAACAAAAAAAGTGCGCCTTTATATTGGCTACCTTTTAATATTCCCCATTCACCTGCGGTTTTTTGAATACCTTTTGGAGCGATTGCAAGGCTTGAACAAAGAATTGGATTGTTTATTGGAAGATATTTAGCAAGATTTTCGTCAAAAGAAGGTTTTAGTAATCCATCAAAAGTAGGGAGAACCTTATCGTTAAAATGAATTTGGGCATTTCCTTTTGCTTCACCATTTTCAAAATTTATAATTCCTGTTGTAGAATTTATAAGTTGCGTACTTTTTCTAACCCAATCCATTGCGCCTTTTCCCAAAAAAAACATTCCTGTTATGTTTTTAGCCAAACTTTCAAACATATCACCACCGTGCAGAGCTTCATTATTGTACCAATAAGCAATATCAAAATCTTTAGAAAGTACATTTTTAAAATCCGCATTTTTTTGTTCTAAGGCATCATTTTTTGTCAGATTAAGCATTTTTTGGGCTTCTTTTGTGAGTTCATTTGCATTATTAGCAATTTGGCTACTGTATATAAAAAGCTGTTTTCCGCCCCAACCTATCCAAATTTTTTGGCGTGCAAATTCCGCAATCACGCATTTATGTGCATCAATATTTTGGATATTCCATTTTTGATTTTGGGATTGAAATATTTGTTTAAGGCTTTTTTCAAAATCTTCATCTTTGGAAAGCGTTGCATACACGCCTACATAATTAGGAAGAATATCATCTTTGGTAGATTTACTAAAAAGATAAATATTTTGTTGGTAATCCAAACCACTTTGCATAATTTTTTCTAACATTCCTGCGTCTTTTAGCCCAAGCGCATTAGAAAAATAATCACTTTGCCAAATATTTTTCCAATCTACTGCTTTATTTGTGATGCTTTTCATATCAGCACACAACACAAATGTTGCATCAGCAGGTATATGTGTTGGCGTAACAACTTTAGTATTGCACGCAGAAAAACAAACCAAAAAAATAGCAACAATTAAAAGAGATTTGTTGGATAAAATACGCATATTTTTAAAAAAAATAATAACAAAAAAAATGATAACAACTTAAGCAATGATGTGGTATTAACTGATTTTTATTTCTCTTAAAAAGAAACAAAAATTTTGTGCAAAATAAGCATTAAAATTTAAGAAATAAAATTTTATGGAAAAAAAGGTGAATCAGGAATTAGGGGAAAGGGGGAGGTAATAAGGAGAAAGGAAATACAAGAAATACAAAGGAAAGGAAATACAAGGGATAAAAGTTTAAGGTTCAATGTTCAATTTGTATTTAATCCTGCCAATCTTAAAATCCTCAAAATCCTGCTCAAAAAGGCTGTTGGCTGTTTCATTTATCATTCATCATTTAACATTTATCATTAATCCACCAAAAGCCTAATATGTTCCTCCACATTTATCACAATATCATCTTGTCCTACACCATCAAAAGGTTTTTCAAGGTTTTCTTGAATATTATCCAAACACACCAAAATCGCACTAAACATCATTGGCATTACATAAATAAGCCACCAAGGTAATGTATCTGAATGTTTGAGTTGAGCAAAATAAGGGCCATACAATACCGCAAACACATAAATAAAAAAACGATAATAAACCCTTAATTCAAGCGGTGTGCGATAATAAAAAATGCCTTTTATGATATTAAAACTTATCATCATATTGTTGTGATATTGTCCTACACGTGTTATTTCGCTTGGTGTAAGTCCAAACTCACGCAAATCGCCTGTAATACGTGATAATTCTGAAAAACAATAATAAATATCTGGTTCATCTTGGAATGCAATTTCTTCTTCACAAGTCAAAAAATGTTTTATTTTCAAAAATAATTGTTTTTGCAAATCTTTTACTTTTTCAATCAAAGGCGTTGCAGAGGCATTTGTCCAATCTCTTGTGGCATAATAAAACGCAAGTGCGTTGCTTTTAAGAATTGCAAGCTCTTTTAAGGCATTTTCACGTCTTTGATATGCACTACTAATGGAAAAGACCACAGGAAACACAATCGCAATACTTACCAAAGTCATTGTATAATCTGCTTCCCATTTCATTTCTTTGCAGATATAAGTAGAAGCACAAGCCAATAATATAATAAGTGCTGTTTTATAATTGAGTAATAAGAAAAAACTTTTGAGAACTTTCATAAATGCTTTTAGAAAAATAGATAGGTAATAGACAAATATCTGTATGTTAATTTAAAATGAATTTTTTGTTAAAAAAAATGAATTACAAATGTATTTAATTTTTTCTTAAACTTGAAAATTTTTTCTAAATTTTTTACAAAAATGCTATTTTCAAAGGCTATTTTCCAAAAATCCTATAAAACAAAAATTGGACAGACACCTAACCTATGTGCCTGCCCGTAGTTTTTGAGGGACTCGAACCCACATAAGACCGTTTCTCAGACAGTTGCCTAACCATTTGGCTAAAAAACTTGCACTCTTGAGTGCGTCCTTAGATTTCTTCAACAAAAAGGGTATTGTGAGACCCCTGTTTTTCCATTAAACTACCACCGCAGGAATTGTATAAAAGTTCAAAACGGTTTAAAAGGTGTTCAAAAGATTCAAAATAATACAAAGTCAAATTTGTTTTTTTATTTTAACTTCTTTTTTTAAACTTTTTGAACCTTAAACTTTGAACTTTCTTTGTGCAGTAGGGAAGATTCGAACTTCCAAATAGGGCTTTCTTTTTGAAAAATAGATAAAAGGTTTTTAGGCTAAACTTGTGGAACGAAAGACTTAATCTAATATTTTTTTGGGATATGTTGCCTACGCAACAACCCACAATAAAATGTTTTTTAAGCTAACAATTACAATAAGACTATTTCCATGCTACAAATCTAATATTTTTTTTTCTAATAAAAAAATATTAGATTTTTATTTTTAAAAATATAACTATTTTAATAAAAAACATAATTAAAGAAAGAATTTTTATCATTGCTAACCTTTTGTTAAGCCTATTTTTTTTGTTTTTATGAAAAAAAGTATTTTAATTGTGCAAGTTTTGTGAAGAAGTACAAAAAATAATGTTTTTATAAATTATTATTTTTCAACATCTTCACAAAAAATTAGATAAGATAAAATAGATTTTTACAAAAAAAGGAAAACCAAATCTTTTTGAGATTTGGTTTTTTTGTTTTTATTTTAATAAAATTTTCGCCTAAATTTGATTAAATTTGCATACTTAAAAATTTATATTTTTTATGAAAAAAAATCACAAAGGCAATAAATCTTATCTTCCTGAAAAAATATGTGCTACCTGCCAACGCCCTTTTTCTTGGCGAAAAAAATGGGAAAAAGTGTGGGACGAAGTAAAATATTGTAGTGATAAATGCAGGAAATAATTAGGAATTTATACAAAATAATTTTTAATTATCCAATTTTTTTTTAAATATTTTAAAAAATATTAAAATAAATATAGTTGTCAAAAAATCCTGAAAATCCTTAAATCCTGAAAATCCTGCTCTTATTTGGCTGTTTAATTTCTAATTCCTAATTTCTAATTCCTAATTAAACTTATGGTTTCTCTCAAAGAATTTGCCTCACAACTGCCACAGGAGGCAGGCGTATATCGTTTTTATGACGAACAAAATAATCTATTGTATGTAGGAAAAGCAAAATTTTTGAAAAATAGAGTTTCTAATTATTTTGCGAATTTGGCACAACACAGTAATAAAACCAAACAACTTGTAAGCCAAATTCATCATATAGAATTTACGATTGTTCCCAATGAATATGACGCACTTTTGTTGGAAAATTCCCTCATAAAAACCAACCAACCAAAATATAATATTTTATTAAAAGATGACAAAACTTATCCTTTTGTCTGCATTACTGATGAGCCTTTTCCTCGTTTGTTGGTTACACGCCAACCTGAAACGCTAAAAGGAACATTTTTTGGGCCTTTTGCACAACAAAAATCAATGCACATTCTTTTGGATTTTATTGCAGAAATGTATCCTTTGCGTAGTTGTGCATACAATCTTAGCAAGGCAAATGTGGAGGCAAAAAAATATAAAGTTTGTTTGGATTTTCACATTGGAAAATGTTTGGGTGGTTGTGAAGGCAAGCAATCAGAAGAAGATTATCAGGAAAATATCAACCAAGTAATGCACATTTTGAAGGGAAATCTTGGGGAAGTAAAAAAAGCATTAAAACAAAAAATGTTAGATGCCTCTGAAAATTGGCTTTTTGAAAAAGCACAATTTTTTAAAGAAAAATTGGATAAATTGGAATTTTATCAAAGCAAATCACTCATTGTAAATCCTAATATGGGTGAGGTAGATGTGTTTGCATTATTAAGTGATGAAGAAAATGCTTATCTGCATTATTTTCGCATACAAGAAGGCACGATTACGCACACCCAAAATCATCACATAAAGAAAAAATTGGACGAAACAGACGAGGAAATTATTACTTCGCTTTCTTCTTATTTTCGCAATTTATTTCAAAGTGAAGCCAAAGAAATTATTACGAATATTGCCCTTAATATTGAAATTCCAAATGTCATAAATACCATTCCAAAAATAGGCGACAAACGCAAACTTTTGGATATTGCCTTAAAAAATGTTTTTCGTTTAAAACAAGATTTTTTACTCAAAAATCAAGATGCAGAAAGCAAGAAAAAAGAACCTACACAAGCAGTCCAAGAACTTCAAAAGGTGTTACAAATGAATACACCGCCTTTGCACATAGAATGTTTTGACAATTCTAATATTCAAGGCACAAATCCTGTGGCTTCGATGGTTTGTTTTAGGGAAGGAAAGCCCTCTAAGCGTGATTATAGGCATTTTCACATCAAAACAGTAATTGGTGCGAATGATTTTGCATCAATGTTTGAGATTGTAACACGCAGGTACAAAAGGCTTCTAAATGACCAAGTGCCTTTGCCTGATTTGGTGGTAATTGATGGCGGAAAAGGGCAATTAAGCAGTGCTTGTGATGCGTTGAAAGCGTTGGGAATTTATGGACAGTTTCATATTGTAGGCATTGCGAAACGTTTGGAAGAAATTTATTTTCCAGAAGATGATATTCCGTTACACATCAACAAAAAATCCCTTTCGTTGCGACTTATTCAAAAAATAAGAGATGAAGCTCATAGATTTGCTATTACATTTCACCGTGATACACGCAGTAAAAATACCTTGAAAGATGAATTATTGGATTTGGAAGGTTTTGGCGAAAAAACTGTTGAGGCTTTGCGAAAACAATTTAAAACCCTCAAAAAAATGAAAGACGCAGAAAAATCTGAGCTAATTGAAATCATTGGAGAAGCAAAAACAGAGGTTTTGTTAAAATATTTTTTGGAGAAAGCGGAATGAGAAAATTTAGTATTTATTGATATAATAATCATTCCCAAATAATCATTTCTATACGTCTATTTTCTTGTGCTTGCCACGCTTCATTTTCTGTTTTCCACACAGGTTTATTTTTTCCCATTGGCATTATATGAAGTCTTTGAGTGTTGATGCCCTTGCTAATAAAATAGTTTTTTATGGTTAATGCTCTTTGCTCAGAAAGCAAAAGATTTTTTTCAGGCGAACCTACCAAATCTGTATGTCCCAAAATAGTTGCTTTAGCTTTTGGATTTTTATTTAAAAAATCAATCATTGAATCTATATTTGGCATAAATGTTACTTTTAGATTTGTTTTATCAAAATCAAAAAAAGCAACTGCTTGCGTTGGCACAATTATTTTTTTGCCTTTTAATGCAATTCCCATTGTATCAGATGCAATTTCGTGTTTTTTCAAATCAAAATTTTCATTGGTTTGATATACATATTGGCTTGTTGTAAGTTTTTGGTTGTTGTTATATTTGAGCAAAACATTTGTTTCGCCTTTTTCAGAGGTGTTTTCCGAAGGTGTGTAGGTAATTTCATAATAATTTCGCATCATTCTTGGCAATTCTGTGTAAGCATCTTTTATATCCTTTTCACTAAAAACTCTTACCATTTTTCCATCAGTTTTCATACCCAAATCTTCAAGCAATTCTTCATTCACACCTTCTCCCAAAGCTATTGGATAAATTTTTATATTGCGTTTTCGTGCTTTACGTGCTACTTGCATTACATCATAAGCCCTTTTTTTGTAATGTGCAAAAGAAGAATTTTCGTTGCCATCAGTAAATAAAAACATTATTTTTTGCCTTTGATTTGGGATTGTGTCAAATGTTTCAAGTGATTCATCAGCACCAGCATAAAGTGCTGTACCACCACCAAAACCAGCCATACCTTGCCATTTGATGTTTTTGAGCAAATCATCACCTGAAAAAGTCATATTTGCATCTTTTTTGAGGTTATTATCAAAACGAACAATAGACATTCTATCTTCAGGTTCTTTGTGATTGATAAAATGATGTATTGCCTTTTCAAGATATTCAATATTGCTTGACATAGAACCACTATAATCCAAACAAACGCCTATATCATAAGGATTATTTTTGAGTTGATTTATTTCATTTATTTGAAAATCTGTTATTGTATTTGATTTATCACCTGCTCTTTCCACCAATTCCACAAAAAACTTTTTGGCTTCTTGTTTTGAGATAGTTGGCGGAGCAAGCCCACGTATAAAATTACCCAATGTATCTGTAACCAAAATTTTGAGTTTTATTTTTTTTGGATATTCGCTTCTGTCCACTTGGAAAACTTCCATAATAAGCCTTTTTTTTATTTTTTCTACGTCATCTTGCTTAAATATGCTGTATTCTATGGCATTTTTTATAAAAGGTCTTTTCATTTCGCCCCTAATTAACCAACTCCTTTTGTGTTTTTGACCAAATTTATCGGTTACAATGATTTCAACAGGTGTATTTTTTGAAATAGGTAATTCATATTTTCCTTTTTTTTCTGAACTAATATTTTTATTATCCACAAATATCTCAACATTTTTTGCGGATTCAGTTTCCCATTTTACAAAAACTTTTTCGTAAAGCTCAGGACGTAATTTTGAAGGGACAAAACGATATTTTACAGGCACAACACCATATCGCACAGGAATAGATTTTAATTCTTCTATATTAGGATATTTTACGTATAATTCTGTACTAAATTGTGCAGAATCTTTGGAAGGTTTTACAATACAACTATCAGTTGAATGATATAGTTTTTGACCATTTTCTCCGATTTTTACATATTCCGCATTAGGAAAATTCCAAATAATAGTATTATTTTCTTCTGAAATTAGCTCAGGACTGTCAAAAACGCTTTTTACTGCGACTTTATAACCCAAATTTTTAACTTTGAGGATATGCACCATTCGTACTGTATCAAGTGGATAGAGATTATTTACTGCTAATAATTCAAAAAAACGTGTTGTATCAGCCAATGATGCAATATTATATTTGTCATTTTGTTTGACATTCACTAAAAAATTATCAATTTTTAGATAAACATTTGAGGCATTTTTTGTTTTCCATTCTAAAAAAACCTCTTTTTTTTCTCCTTTGTCTATGTGTTTTGTCCCTGTAAATTCAATAATTAAGGGTAATGTTTTGATAATTTTGCCTTCAAATTTTTTTTCTATTTTTTGTCCATTTTTCTCTCCAATCAAAGTATAAGTATAATTTTGGGTAGGTAAAATTTCAAATTTTTGTTCTTTTGAATTAACTTCTTGAACTTCATTTGTGAGATTATTTTTGAGATATACCTTATCAAAATGACGTGTTTCCCAAGATAAATAACTTTTCTCACCTGTTCTGATGGTTTTTTTACCTGAAAAATCAATAATGATAGGATTTTTTTGACACGAAACTAAAAAATAGAAAAGCACCAAAAAACAAAAAAAGAAGTGATTTTTTATACGCATTTTTAATATAAAGCAGGAAATTAGAGAAAAATTTATAAATATATAAACTCTAATACGTAATTTTTTTGTATTTGTTTTGCGAATAACATTTATTATATAATAATTTTTATAAAAGATAATTACAAAATATCATTTTTTCTTTTTTTTATAAAAAATTACCAAATAGACTAACATATAGATATTAAATTTTAAAAACAGAATAAAATTTTGTTTTTTTACTTGATTTTTTAAAAAATAAGCCTTAACTTTGCAAAAATTTTTAAAATCACGTTTTAATAAAAAATCAATCCACTATTAAAACAATTTTTTATACAAAAGATTATAAAAAAATAATTTATTCAATTTCATAAAAAATCATGTTAGATACAACAAACGCAAATTTTAAAGTAAAAGATATGAGCCTCGCTGCGTGGGGTCGCAAAGAACTTACATTGGCTGAAGCTGAAATGCCTGGTCTTATGGCACTTCGCAAAGAATATGGCAATAGCCAACCACTCAAAGGTGCAAGAATTGCAGGTTGTCTGCATATGACTATCCAAACAGGTGTTTTGATTGAAACTTTGGTAGCACTTGGTGCAGAAGTTACTTGGTCATCTTGCAATATTTTTTCTACACAAGACCACGCTGCTGCTGCAATCGCTGAAAGAGGCGTACCTGTATTTGCTTGGAAAGGTATGAATGCAGAAGAATTTGATTGGTGTATTGAACAAACTTTGTTTGCTTTTGAAGGTGGAAAACCACTTAATATGATTCTTGATGATGGTGGCGACCTTACTAATATGGTGTTGGACAAATTCCCTGAACTTGTTGCTGGCATCAAAGGTCTTTCAGAAGAAACTACTACAGGCGTACATCGTTTGTATGAAAGAATGAAAAAAGGTACTTTGACACTTCCTGCTATCAATATCAATGACTCTGTTACCAAATCAAAATTTGATAACCTTTATGGTTGCAAAGAATCTTTGGTTGATGCTATCCGCAGAGCAACTGACGTAATGATGGCGGGTAAAGTAGCAGTAGTAGCTGGTTTTGGTGATGTAGGAAAAGGCTCTGCAAAATCTCTTAGAGGTGCAGGTGCAAGAGTTGTGGTAACTGAAATTGACCCAATATGTGCTTTGCAAGCTGCAATGGAAGGTTTTCAAGTAATGAAAATGGAAAATGCTGCTGCGATTGCTGATATTTTTGTAACTGCAACAGGTAACGTAAATATTGTTGCTGAAAGACATTTCCGCAAAATGAAAGACAAAGCTATCGTTTGTAACATTGGACACTTTGACAATGAAATTGATATGGCTTGGTTAAATTCAGCGTATGGTCATACAAAAGACGAAATCAAACCACAAGTTGATATGTACACGATTGATGGCAAAAATATCATCATACTTGCAGAAGGTCGTCTTGTGAATTTGGGTTGTGCAATGGGACACCCTTCATTTGTAATGTCAAATTCTTTCTGTAACCAAACTTTGGCACAATTAGAACTTTGGACTAATACCGCAAATTATAACAAAAATATCGTTTATACATTGCCTAAACACCTTGACGAAAAAGTTGCACTTCTTCACCTTGAAAAAATTGGTGTTGAACTTGATGTTTTGACACACGAACAAGCTGAATACATTGGTGTAACCGTTGAAGGTCCTTTCAAATCTGAAATGTATCGTTACTAAAATGTTTTAGTATTGCTTTTTTAAACAAATACATTTTTAGATAAAATTATAAAAACCACCTTTTAAAATTATATCATTCAAAATTATAAATGATAAAAAGGTGGTTTTTTGTTCAAAGAAAATATATATTTTCAATATTTTTTGAAAAAAATACACTTTTTTTCAAAAAATATTTGGAAATTAAAAAAATAAATATTTACTTTGCACCACGATTTAACAAAAACGGTTTCATAGC
The DNA here is from genome assembly GCA_013297825.1 of Cytophagales bacterium. Lineage (GTDB taxonomy): Bacteria > Bacteroidota > Bacteroidia > Cytophagales > Microscillaceae > JAAFIN01. Next base: position 3,975 of record JAAFIN010000037.1, on the reverse strand, counting down.
TCAATTGAATAGAGCATCTCACTACGGATGAGAAGGTTTCAGGTTTGAATCCTGATGAGATCACAATACCATAAAAAAACCACACCAAATAAATAATAAAGGTGTGGTTTTTTTTATGTTTTCGTTGAAAAGGTAAGCAAAATATAATTCTTTATTCAATAACTTTTCTATGGTTTTTTGTTGGAAAAATCAAACCAAAGGTAATTTTATAGCAATTTTATAAAATTTTGTGAATTTTTTGATTTCTTGTGCATAAAAATTACATTTTTTGAAGTTTTCTATGCCATTTATTTGGTCAGGATAGATAATCAAGCAATCAATTATTTCATTTTTGGGTTTTTCCAAAATTTCATAGACTTTTGTAAGGCGTGCATATCCACTTAATTGCCTAACATCTTCTTTTTTACAACTTTGGGAATTTTTAGCATAAAAAGGTTTGTATTTGCTATCTATGACAATTTTATGTTCTGATGTATTGAGCAAAAAATCTAATTCGTGTCCTCGTACTTTGACGTGATACAATAAATTTTTTCCAAAACTATCTTTCAAAAGCCCCAAAACATACAACTCAAATAATTTGCTCATATCAATCCAAAAAGGAGGAATTTGTATTTTTCCTGTTTCGTGTGTGTTGTTGATATTGTACCCAAAACGTTTTAAAATCAATTTTGCCAAATGAATTGCTTCTTCGTATTCTTTGTAAAAAATATTGAATTTGCTGTTTTTTATTTGGTGAAGTTCTATTTTTTCTGATACATTTTCAAAAGCAGGCAAAATATAAGCAAATGTATTGGTGATAAAAGAATTATTTTGTTCTATTTGTGAAATCGCAGGCAAATAACGCTGAATAAAAAACAAAGTTTTTTTGAGTAATTTATTTTCCAAATTATCAAAACCAAATTCTTCATAAGTGCAATAACTTTTCAAAATATCATTTTTTACAATGTTTTTTTTGATGGTTTCATTAACTAAAATTTTACCTTTTGTCTTAGCAACAAGATTTTTTTCTACTTTGTAATAAGATTTTTTCAATCCTTTTTTTACGATTTTTTGTACCAAACCCAAAAAATGCACAACCAAAAGCGGTGTAAGTAAATCTTGTTTTTGGTCTATTTCAATCGTTTTTTCCTCAAATTTTATTTCAAATAAATCTTTTGTATGCCCCAAAATTTCAGGGTGTTTTAGGGCATCAAAAAGCATTTTGAGGTAATTGGTTTGCTGTGTGCTTTCGTTTAGTTTGGGTTCTACATAAAGGGCTAATTTTTCATTTATCACCCAATCCACACCAATAAAATATGAAGTACAAAGTTTTTTGTCTTTGTATTCGTAAAGCTGGCTTGCGTTGGGTATTTCCTCAAAATCTAAATTTTGGTGTTCTGCGATGGTTGTTACTTTCATTGATTTAATGATTTTTAAAAAAAGAAAAAAATGTGTCATTCCGTAGAAATCTGGCTATTTTACCGCATAGAACAGCCAAACAGCCAGATTCTTTCAGAATGACACCTAAAAATGAACACTAAATTTTTAAATCATTAATTATTTTTATTTCACACGTCAAAATCCCATCTTTTACATATTCACGCAAAAGTGGTTTTATTTCATATTCAAGTTTTATTTGTAGTTCTTCGTCTTTTTCCACCAAAAAATAACTGTGTCCAATCATAATATCATCAATGGAATGAGCAAAATCAGCAGAAAGATTTTTTTCAAAAATACTTTTAATTTTTTCAAATAATGCTAATGCTTCAGTATTTACGATTACAGTTTTATCAGGCGGAACAGGAATAAACGCAAATCTTCTGCGAATTGCATAATCAATATGCCCCACACTTCGGTCTGCGGTGTTCATTGTGCCAATAATATACAAATTGGAAGGCAAAATTATTTCCCTATTTCCATCAAGTTCATACAAACAATTTACTGCTCTGTCCCTATATTCCAATGCGTAAATAAGTTCGCCTAATACCGCAGGCAAATTGGCACGATTGATTTCGTCAATGATGAGGACGTAGTTTTTAGGTTTAACGGTTTCATTTTTAACTTCTTCTTCAATTTTTAATTTCGTATTTGTAGTAATAAAATCCCTAAATTTATCTAATAGGTTTTTATGATAATTAAAAAGAGAACGTGTTTTTACTTTATCTGCTACATCTAAATTTCCTATATCCTCTCGCTCAATTACATTATTGTCATATAAAAGTAAGAAATCTTTAAAATGTATATATGAATTTTCACTTGAACGAACATATAAAAAACGATTGGTATCAATTCTTGTAATTTTGGTGTTACTTGTTAGATTATATCCTCCATCAACTTGAATTTTATTGTAAATATGATCTTTAAAATCTTCAAAAAATGTATTTTGTTTTGTTTCTTTTGCTATGATTTCAGGTGTTTTTTTACTATCTTCCAAATTTTCTTTTGCTTTTTGAGCCATTTCTGCCAAAATTTTATTTTTGACTTTGTAATTTATTTGTCCGTTTTCGTTGGTTTCTGCCACAATGCCACGCACAAAATCCTCATAACTGTATGCAGGGTGGAATTGGATTAGTTGAGTTTCACCACCATTTTTTATGAGTTCTTGGGCTATCATTTGAGCCAAACGTGTTTTTCCTGTACCTGGCGCACCTTGTAGGATAATTTGTTTTTTTTGGAGGAGGGTATTAACAGGGGTATTTTTATTCATAGTATTTTCTATTTTTTGAATGATTTGTTTAACTATGTCCAAAATTTCTTCTTTTTGAACTTTTCTGTTTCCTTTTATCAGCTTATACTCAAATTGTTCTTCTTGTGATAATTCATACCAAGATGCTTTTGCAAATAATACATAGTCATCATAATCTATTTTGTATGTGTTACATTCACTTTCATATTCTGCCTTTGAACCAATGGGTGTAATTAAATCCTCCAAACAGAAAGCTATAGCTTTAACATTAAAACCTGATGTAATAAGGATATAATCTCCTTTTTTATACAAAAGGTTATTTGCGTTTTGCCCAATTACAATTTGCTCCTTTCTAATAAAATCATAAAAAGAGGGTGCATGTGTTCCCCAAGTATCTCCCAATTTCCAAACATTATATTCCATAAAATTTGTAAGTTTTAAAAAAATGTAAAAATAATTATTTCAAATAAACCCTTAAAAATGAATGATAATTATGAAAATACCAAATAATCAAAAAAAAATATGAAAAATAAATTCTTACTTTATTTTCCACGTATTTTTTTAAAACCTGAAAATTGTATTTTTCCAAGAAAAAATAAAAAAAAGCATATTTTTATAAATAAATATAAAAATATACTTTTAGTAAGTATTTCAAAATTTTATTTTGAAATTGGTGTAAATAAAAACGCAAAAAGATGCGTAGTTTTGATTATTTTTTGTACCGTTGTTGTGTGTTTAGAAAAATGCAAGCATACTGTAATTATACATCTGCTACCCAAAAAAGCACAAAAGATAGTATTATTACAAATGTAAAAGCGTTTTTCGTCACCAACAACGCATTCCATAGGCTTATTCGCTGATAAGTTGTTGGTGGAAAAATGCACGTGAGCATTGGGAATTATAGAATTATAAAAGCATTAGGTTTTTATAAAGGGTTTTGTGGTATTTTTGCAGTTGTAAAAGCATTTTTCTAACACCATAGGAATCAAAAGATAAAAATATCTTAAAAATATATGATGTAAATTAAACATATTCTAAGATTGTTTGATTGTAGTACCATTCTTCTGCAAGTTCGCCCTTTGGGCGTGTGCGGTTGAAAACCGCAATGCCACTTATGCGAAGTAAAATACTTCGCATAACAACACCTTTTTTATCGCATTTTAGGTTAGGAACACTTCAAAGAACTGGGGGTTGCAAACCGCAATGCCTAAACTGTTGAAGTCTAAAGACTTCAACGAACTTACTTTTTTTATAGGTTTTTTTCTCCGTTGTTGGTGTTAGAAAAATGCTTTTACAACTGCAAAAATAGC
>JAAFIN010000362.1 GCA_013297825.1 Cytophagales bacterium | reverse complement strand
TGACACGCCTGTAATCACCGTAAAAATATCCAAAGGAATTTTGGCATATACATTTTTAAGATTATTTTGTTTTGCACCTTCTATCGCAATAAAATTAGACCAACTTCTGACGGTTTCAGTACGTTTTATTTTGGTTTTTTTGGTCAAAAAATCAATCGTAAAGGATTTTGCACCATTTTTATAAAAAACTTCAAGGTTTTTGTTTTTATAATTATTTTTTTTGATGTCATCAATATCAGCCCAATTTCCTTGAAAAATCAAATTTCCGCCTCCTGTGCCTGCATCAAGCCCAATATCTATAATTTGGTCTGCATTTTTCATAATTTCTTCTTCGTGTTCCACCACAATAACCGTATTTCCCAAATCCCTTAATTCTTTGAGAACTTCTATCAATTTCGTGGTATCTCGTGGGTGAAGTCCTATGCTTGGCTCGTCCAAAATATACATAGAACCTACTAAGGCACTTCCTAAGGCAGTTGCGAGTTTGATGCGTTGGAATTCGCCACCTGACAACGAAGAAGTCAAACGATTAAGCGTAAGATAACCCAAACCTACTTTATGCAGATATTTGAGGCGTTGATGTACTTCGCTTAGGATTCTTTTGGCAATTTCTTGGTGATGTGCAGAAACTTCTAAATTTTGGAAAAAATCAAATAATTCATCAATGGGCAAAAGCACCAAATCAGTCAATGAAAGATTTTGAATTTTATTACCTACCTTTCCTGCTTTTCCTGCGATTTTGACATATTGAGCGTCTTTGCGTAAGCGTGTGCCTTTGCAATCAGGACACGCAACTTTTCCCTTAAAACGTGAAGAAAGCACACGATACTGGATTTTGGCTGGTGCTTCTTTGTCCACATATTTAAAAAAATCCCAAATTCCAGCAGTATTTGAAGGTTTATGACCATACCAAAGCAATTTTCTTTCGTCTTCGGTAAGGTCTTGGTAAGCTCTATGCACAGGAAAATCAAAATTTCGTGTGCCATAAACAAACATTTTTCGCCATTCTTGCAATTTTTCGCCTTTCCAACAAGCTACACAACCCTCGTGTACAGAAAGACTTTCATCTGGAATAATCAATTTTTCACTGTAAGAAACTGTATTGCCCAATCCACCGCAATTTTTGCACGCTCCATAAGGATTATTAAAACTAAAAAACTGCACGCTTGGCTCCTCAAACAAAATATTATCTTGTTCAAATTTATCAGAAAAACTTTTTGTAATAATATTTTCTTTGCTTTCCAATACATCAATTCTACACGTACCAAAACCCTCATAAAAAGCGGTTTGGATAGAATCTGCAAGCCTATACTGATTTTCTTCGCTGTCTTTCTGCACGCTTGCCCTGTCAATGAGGATATACATTTGCGGAATATCACTCACATTAAATTTCAAAAAATCTTCAATTTCCAAAATTTCATTTGGTCTTAAAAAAATCCTTGAAAATCCTTTTTGAAAAATAATTTTTAATTCATCTTCTAACGTCCTTCCTTCTTGAATGTGAATAGGTGCTGAAACAATTATTTTTTGTCCATCTTCAAAACCATTTACATAATCAATCACATCACTTGTGGTGTCTTTGCGTACAATCGCACCTGATTCTGGCGAATACGTAACACCTATGCGTGCATACAGAAGTTTGAGATAATCGTAAATTTCGGTGGTAGTTCCTACAGTTGCACGTGGATTTTTGGAATTGCCTTTTTGTTCAACAGCGATAGCAGGTGCAACGCCTCTGATATATTCTACATCAGGTTTTTCCATTTTGCCCAAAAACTGCCTTGCGTAAGCACTTAGACTTTCTACATAAAGCCTTTGTCCTTCTGCAAAAAGCGTATCAAATGCCAAAGAAGATTTGCCTGAGCCAGAAAGCCCTGTAATTACCACCAATTTATTGCGTGGAATGGCTACATCAAGGCTTTTGAGGTTATTCACTTTTGCACCTTTGATGATGATATGTTCTTTTGGGTTGTAGTTTTCTATGGACATAAAAGTTAAAGTTGTCAGTAATCA
>JAAFIN010000361.1 GCA_013297825.1 Cytophagales bacterium | reverse complement strand
GAGGATAGGCATAAATGCCTATTCTTTATATAAAAACATAAAAGATATGTATAGAATAGGCATTTATGCCTATTTTTCAATAAATATTAAAAATATAAAATTAAGATTTTATTTACAACACATTACTTAAAAACAAAAAAAAATGTTTTTTTTTAAATTAAACTAAAAAATTTGTTTTTAAAATTTATAATTTTAATTTTGTGTTTATTAAACCTAAAATTTAAAATTATGAAAAAATCACTCATTTTTCCGTTTTCTTTTCTCTTTTCTTGCTCATTTTCTTTTCTTTTGATTTTTTGTTTTATTTTTACATCTACAAAGAGTTTTTCACAAAAAAAACCTATTTATTTGGATTTAAACACAAATATTGGGTATTTTTTGATGAATGATAAACCTTTTCATATTGCAAAAGTGATAGACCAACGAAAAGATACAACTTTGAGACGAGCAAGAAGGACAAATAAAGGAATAAAAGATATTTTCTTTAAAACTGATGCAGAAACTGAAATTTTTGCTTATTTCAAAAAAATTCTTCCCCCAAAAATTCCAAATAATATTCCGATTACTTTTGTGTTATTGGAATTGAATGTTTCACAGCTTTATTACAGAAATATAAGCACAGAATATATGCCAAATGTATTTATAAAAGGCGTTTTTTTGGATAAAGATGGACAAAAATTATGTGTAACAACCGCAAGTTTTCGAGTAAAAGACAAAAATCAATCATTCAGACAAACCTACAGAAATACACATAAAACAGCGAGCATAACAAGAACAACCAATGAAATCCATTACATCAATGGCATTCAAGAGGCATTAAAAGGCAATTTGATAAAGTTTGATAAAATTTGGAAGAAAAAGAACGGTAATTTTGATAAAATAAAATCCACAAAATAAATACGTTTTTGGTTTAAACTTTTTAAACCTTAAACCTTGAACTTTGAACCATGAAAATCATCATAAGCGGTGGCGGAACAGGCGGACACATTTATCCTGCCATTGCAATAGCAAACGAAATAAAACATCAATTTCCTAATGCCCAAATATTATTTGTAGGTGCAGAAGGAAAAATGGAAATGGAAAAAGTACCCAAAGCTGGTTTTGAAATCAAAGGACTTTGGATAAGTGGCATAGAACGCAAAATTTCCTTTGGAAATATTATTAAAAATCTGCTTTTTCCTTTCAAATTAACAAATAGTATTTGGAATGCTTACAAAATTGTCAAAAATTTCAAACCTGATGCGGTTGTAGGTGTAGGTGGTTATGCAAGTGGTGCGGTGCTTTATGTGGCTAATTGGCTCAAAATTCCTACACTTATTCAAGAACAAAATTCTTTTGCTGGTCTGACAAATCGCTGGCTTTCCAAAAAAGCTAAAAAAATATGTGTAGCTTATCCAAATATGGAAAAATTTTTTCCAAAAGAAAAAATCGCTATTACAGGCAATCCTGTGAGGCGTGATATTGAGGATTTGGCACAAAAAAGAGAAAAAGCACAAGATTTTTTTAAATTGGACAAAAACAAAAAAACACTTTTGATAGTTGGGGGAAGTCTTGGTGCAAAAAGCATTAACGAAAGTATTTCAGCAGGTTTGGAGAAATTGGTACAAAAAAATATTCAAATGATTTGGCAAACAGGCAAAAATTCATTTGTTACACACGAAAAACAAACTGCATTAGAAAATAATCCTACATATAAAATCCACAGAACAGAATTTATTTATGAAATGGATTTAGCATACGCTTGTGCTGATGTAGTAATTTCACGTGCTGGTGCGTTGGCAGTTTCGGAGCTTTGTATTGCCCAAAAACCAACTATTTTTGTGCCTTTTCCTTTTGCAACTGATGACCACCAAACCCAAAATGCTTTTTCGCTTACGCAAGCAAACGCTGGTGAGCTTGTGAAAGACAGCGAAGCTCGTAGTATTTTGGTGGATAAAACCATTGAATTATTAGAAAATGAAGAAAAGCAAAGATTATTTGCCAAAAATATTCAACAATTTGCAAAACCTAATGCAACAAGGGAAATTGTAAAATATCTTTCTTCAATGATAAATGGTAAATGATGAATGGTAAATGAAACAGCCAAATACATTTTTTAATAAAAATTGCCAAATAGTCATTTTGATTAT
>JAAFIN010000360.1 GCA_013297825.1 Cytophagales bacterium | reverse complement strand
CTAACTTGGGCTTGGCGAAAGCGGGGCAAAAGTGCTTTATTGAACTTTGGAATATAAATGGGGCAATGTGCTGAATTGAGCTTTTGTGCTGCGGATTTCCCCGCCTTCGCCAAGCCTTTTCCGTTGGTGGCTATTCCATTAAAACCTGTAACCCTTAAACAAAATTAGTTTTCAAAATTTAGTGAACGCATATAAACATTCTGAAATCTCAGTAAAAAGTCGTGGTGGAGTAATCGAGGACTACTATGCCATTCATTCGTTTATAGATTGTACAAAAGATATTTGTAGCGATAACAGGCATAGAATTTTTCACACAATGTGGGGAATTAACAATATAGTAGTGCCTATTTTTGGACATACCATAACAAATTCAAGTGGTAAAAAAGTGAATGTTAAAGATTTATGCGAACAAGACCACATATTACCTGATTATCGGAACAAATTCATTCCAACACTTTCAGATTTTGTTGAGGCAATAGATGAAAAATCAGTAGATACTATAGAGTGGAAGAAAAAAATAGAAATAATGCACAGCAAGTATGCTAATAACAAGGAAGTCGAGCAGTTACTAATATCACCTCTTTCACACACTGGAAAAATGATTTCATTGCTCATTACTCATAATAGTTGGTTTTTTAATGTAATTCTCCCTAAAATATTCAATACAAGCGTAATTATAGATGAAATAGAACTTTCACCATCAATAATTTTCAATAATATGAATTTTGAACTTTGGATGGATAATGGAAATGATATACCTCAAAGTGCAAAAAAAATCAATCAATCATAAACCTAAATTAAGATGAAAAATAAGTTCGTAATTAGAAAGGTAGCCTTTCATTATTCAGACGACCATCACTATTTTCATGCAATAGGTGCTATCGAAGGTAATATTTTTACTGATTACCAAGAAGCACACAACGCTTTAATAACGTTGGAAAGACAAGCATATTTGGTAACTGACTTGGGAGATATCGAGCCATTTTCAGGTTGTTCAAGCGATGTTAATATGGACAAAATGATACGGTTGAAGTATTATTTTGAAAAAGAACTTGGTCTAAATATTTTGAAAACAGATGATTATGGCAGAATATCATCTAATCGGGATACTTTTCTGACAAAAGATATAACAAACGAGCAAATTGACAGAATTAGAAATTTATCTGGTTTAAAATTCTATGAACTCGTAGAGTTTATAGATGAACCTCAATTTTTTGGAATTTGGAAAAAAAGCCCTTTTTATAGAAAAGAAGGATTTAGAGAAACATCAGGATCTATTTATTTTTATAATACATATTTAGAAGCATACAATGCTGCAACAGAAAATTGCCCGTATGACTTAAATGAAACTAAAATAAAAGGCAAATTAGAAGAAATTAGTGATATGCCTATAATTTTAAAAACACTAATAAAAACATCACATTCAATTAGTTATGATGAATTCAGCGAAGAATTGACAATCAGAAATATGATGAATACAGATTGGGTGTCTTTATGTACATTACTAAAAAATAAACCATTTGAAATTAGACTTTTAACATTTGATGATGTTAAAGATTGTGAACAAGGTGCTTATGAATGTATGTAAATAAGTGGTAAATCTGAACGCAAAAAAAGAAACAGCCACCAACATTGGCTTGGCGGAAAGCGGGGCAAAAGTGCTGAATTGAACTTTTGGAATATAATTGGGGCTTTTGTAATTATTTGGGCTTTTGTGCTAAGATTTCCCCGCCTTCGCCAAGCCTTGTTCGTTGTACCTCACTGTAAAAACAACAGGCAAACGGAAAACTTGTAAAAGCCTGTAAAAAAACGAGCAAAAACACTTGTAAAATAACTTTGCAGAAAATTGTAAAACGAACTTTTGACAAACTTGCAAACAGATTTTCAGAAAATTATAAAACAAACAGAAACTTAAAAATGAACTTTTTGAAAACCTGTAAAAATATTGATAGAAACTTAAAAACGAACTTTTAAAACATTTGGAAACGAATTTTCAGAAACTTGTAAAACGAACTTTTAAAACATTTGGAAACGAATTTTCAGAAACTTATAAAATTTAGACTTTGGACAAAGATAGTATTTTTCAAAAAACATAAGTTAGGCTATAACTCTGTAATATTAGAGTAGTATAAATTTATTTTTTGCAGAAATGTATCAATAAAGATAAAAAAAAGTTAT
>JAAFIN010000036.1 GCA_013297825.1 Cytophagales bacterium | reverse complement strand
ATTTTAATTTAAAATAATTTTTATTTTTTTTCAATATTTAGCATAAATTTATAAAATAATTATGCTAAAAACACTACTTTCAAATGCCTTTTCAAAGAATTAAAAAAAAAAATTTTATTTATTTTGTGTATTTTTTTTATTTTTTTATCCCAAGAAAATAAAATTTTTGCACAAAAAAATAATGTGCTTTGGGAAGATGTTTTGGAAAAAGAATTAAAAAATACAACTGATATTGGCAAACAATACATTCTAAAATGTGCAACAGCACGCGAAATGGCAGAATATGACAAAGAAAAAGCATACAAACTTACCAAAAAATATGAACAAGAATTATCAAAATTAAATGCTAAGAGCCAATTAAAAAATTCATATCATAAAGAGGCAGAAATAGAAAATTTATTGACTTACGCAGAAATATTGCGCATATCAGGACACACACATCAAGCCCTCGAAAAACAAGAAATTGCATTAAAATTAGCAGAAAATACCCAAGATACACGCCTCATCTATAAAGTAAAAAAAGATATGGGCAATGTATTTGGTGGATTGACACGTTATAGTGAAGCCCAAAAAACACTGGAAGAAGTGTGGGAATGGTATAAAAAAAATGACCCAAAAGGACGTGATTGTGGTATGACAGTACATTATTTGGCTATCAATACGCTCAGGCAAGGAAGATACAAACAGGCATTTGAATATAGTAAAATTGCCAAAACAATGTTTGAGAATATTGAAGATTTTAATGGATATGCACGCACCAGCAATGCACTTGCACTCATTCAAAAAAATATTGGCTTTAAAAAAGAAGCCTTAGAAAAATATATCTCTTTGCTTAATACCCAACAAAAAATAAAAGAAAATCATAGACAAATGGTAACGCTTTTATTAAATTTGGGTAATCTGCACATTTCTTCCTACACTGATACACTTAATTTTCAAACTGCAAAAAAATCTTACGAAAAAGCACTTCACATAGCTTATCATATCAAAGATACTATGCAAATAGTGTCAATGCACGAAGCATTGGCTAAATATTATGCCATCAAAAAAAATATTGCATTAGTAAAAGAACATTTTGATAAAGGATATTTTTTGATACAAAAAAATAATAATTATTTGGAAGAAGGATATTATTTGTTAAGAATTTCTGATGCTTATATCTTGCTTGGATTGGAAGAAGAAGGAATTAACAACATCAAAAAAGCCCTAAAATCTTTTGAAGAACATAAGACAGAAGAAGCTATTATACAAGCATTGGGCAAATTGGCGGTACATTATAGCAAAAAAGAAGATTTTAAAACCTCTCAATATTATGCCCTAAATGCTTGGGAACGTGCTCAAGAGAAAAATAACCAAATATTGCCTTATTTATATGTGTATATTTTGGAAAATTATACAGGATTAAAAGAGTACCAAAAAGGAGAAGAATGGGGGACAATGATTGAAAAAAAACTTGCAGATGACAGCAGTTTTGTTTTTTTGGAATTGACTTATAGGGCACTTCATAAATTAAATCTACAATGCAAAAATTATGAAAAAGCACTCTATTGGCATCAAAAATACCACGAAACACACCTGAAAAATAACCGACAAGAACGTGTTAAAAATATGCAGGAAATACAAACTATTTATGATTTTAAAAACCAAGAAAAAGAAAATGATTTTTTAAAAAAAATAAATGATATTAGCCAAAAACAATTAAATAGTAATAAAATTATCATTTTTACAATGGGTTTTTTATTGATTGTTGTGGTGGTGGTTGGGTATTTTTTGTATTATAATGGCAAAAAACTCAAAAAGGCAATGCACATTATTCAACAAAATAACCAAGAAATAACAGAACAAAATAACGAAATTCAAACCCAAAAAGAACATCTTGATGAGGCTATGCAAGACCTTTCCAAACTTAATAATGCCCTCACAGATAAAAATGAAGCACTTGAAAACCTAAATGAAGTAAAAACACGTATTTTTTCTATGATTTCGCATGATATGCGTAATCCACTTGGCAATCTTAAAGCGGTGTTTGAGCTTTCTCAATCAGGCTCTTTGCAAGAAAGTGAAAGAGAATTTTTGTTTAAAAGGCTTGCAATAGATGTGGATAGGGTGTATGATTTTTTGAATACACTTTTATTTTGGGCAAAAAGTCAAATGGAAGGTTTTTTTATACAACATACCGAAATACACGCCCATTCTAAAATAGAAAAAACTTTGCAGGTTGTAGAAAATCAATCCCAACAAAAAAATATTACACTTCTGAATAATACCCCAATAGATATTTTGTTCTTTTCGGACAAAGATATTTTAGGAATTGTATTATTAAATCTATTAACTAATGCTATAAAATTTACAAAAAAACACGGTCAAGTAAGCCTTCATACAAGCCTCAAAGATGGTATTGTGATTTTTGCTATCAAAGATACAGGTATTGGGATTCCTTTGGAAGACCAACCCAAGATTTTTGGCTCGCACAAATTTACCACTTATGGCACAAGCAAAGAAAAAGGGTCAGGTTTTGGGCTTTCGTTGTGTAAAGATTTTGTAACACTTTTGGGCGGAAAAATATATTTTGAAAGCAAGGAAAATGAAGGTACTACTTTTTTTGTGGAACTCCCTCAAAATTTGCCAGAAGGATACAATCAAATAAACACAGTATTGTTACAAAGAACGTTGGAAAACATTTAATTAAAATAAAAAAATCAAATTTTGGCTGTTTTGTATTTTTGTACTTATACCTTTCCCCTTATTCCTTTCTCCTAAATACATATGTTAAAAATCAATCTCATTGGCAAAAATATTGGTAAAAAATTTCAATATGAATGGATTTTTAAAAATATAAATTTTAATTGGGAAAATGGGCAAAAATATGCGATTATAGGCGGAAATGGCAGTGGAAAAAGTACATTGATGCACATTATTTCAGGTGTTAGCAATCCTTCGGAGGGTGATATTTTATATCCAAGCAACAAAAAAATGCTGTCCAGTACCAATATTTTTTATCATATAAGTTGGGTTGCTCCTTATATTGATTTGATTGAAGAATTTACATTAAAAGAAATTTTTGATTTTCATAAAAATTTTAAAATAATGCCTTTTCAATTTAAAGATTGGGCAGATAATATTCAAATTTCTACCAAAAGACACCACACAGCACTCAAATTTTATTCGTCAGGTATGAAACAAAGGGTAAAACTTGGACTTGCTTTTGCAAGCCAAACCTCTATTTTGTTGCTTGATGAACCTACTTCTAACCTTGATTTGGCTGGAATTGATTGGTACAGAAGCCAAATTTTACACGAAAATACACAAAAACGTCTTTGTGTGATTGCCTCTAACCAAATACACGAATATGATTTTTGTGTGGAAAGATTAGAACTTGCTTAAACAAAAGTTGCAAATTTTTGCAATGAACGCTTCTATTTTTTATTTCTAACTTTTCCGTCTTGATTTTTATTTGAGCGAAATCTTTTATTATTACGATTTCTTTTTTTATTATCTTCCAAATTTGCAAGACTTTGGGCTTGTTGGTGATTATAAGAGGCATTTCTTTTTTCTCTTTCCGAAAAATCAAGTTGTCCTTCTTCCTTGATAGAAGAAATCCATTCATCAGGCAATTCTCTGCCAATGATTGTTTCAATATTTTCCAAAATGGTATCATCTGCCACGATTTCCCTGTTCCAAGTAGTATAAAAATGCTTCATAAGCCTTGCAACTTGGATAAACGCATAACGTTTTTCAGCACTTTCGGTCATATCTACTACTTTTTTGAGCATATCACTCACGTGAAGACCATAATGTTTGTAACGAATATGGTTGTGTGGATAAGGCAAACGCTCAGGTTTTTGGGCAAGTGCTTCTGCGGTAGGTATTGGAAAAGGGCTATCAACATCAAGTTTGAAATTTGACATGATAAAAAGGTCGTCCCAAAGTTTATTTAAGGCATCTTGTGCGGTCATATCTTTGGTGGTTATTTGGCGCATAAGTTCAATAATTGCTTGTGCCATACGATTGCGTTGGTCACGGTCAGCTACTTCACAAGTTCTTTCAACCATTTGTTGGATACTGCGTCCATATTCTTTGAGGATAATATCCTGTTGTGCGGTGTTGTAGATTAAGTTCAAAAGTTCAAAAATTTAAGGTTCAAGGTTTAAGGTTCAAGGTTCAAAGTTTAAAAAATATATGTTAAATATTTTCAACTTTTTAGTTTTTTTTGATAAAAAAAATGCCAAATTTTGATAATTTGGCATTTTTTAATGGATTAACAAAAGAAATTATTTTTTTTCTTCTGTTTTAGTTTCAGCAGGTTTGTTTTCTGTTTTTTTAGTTTCAGCAGGTTTTGGGGCATTTTTTGATTCTTTTTCAATGGCTTTTTTCATTTCAGGGCTTAAAAAATCTTTTTGATTGCCACTTTTATCTGTGAGCATATTGATAAAAAGACTACCCAATAAAACCACAGAAGCAAGTCCCCAAGTGATTTTTTCAATGAGTTCAGTAGAATTTTTTGCACCAAGTTGGGCATTTGCACCTGTAAATTGGTCGCTCATACCGCCTTTTGAATTTTGCACCAATACCACCAATACCAACAACACTGATGCTATCAAAATGATAGTTATTAAAGCTGTATAAATCATGTTTTTTTGATTATCAGAAATTTATTTATAATTAATTTTTTTGTTTTTATGCTTTTTGTATTCAATTTTTAGAAAAACACCTGCAAATATAATTATTTTTAAATAAAAATTAAAAATTTTAAAAAAAACTTAATAAATATTTTATTTTTTTTGATTTAAAAAATATGATGCTCCACAATTTTTATGAAATAATCATAAAATATTCGTTTTTTCTTTTTTATAAAAATTGTTAGATAACCAAATATTGTGTTTTTTTATAGAAATTTTTAGACAATAAAAAAAATGTGTAATATATTACACTTTATTTTCGTACAAATTTTACATTTTTTATTCTATCACTATTTAAAAACAAATTTCCGTCTTGGATTTCTAAACTATAAAAATCCACAAGCATTTTTGATGTTGATACTAAAACACCTTTGGTTTTGTAGCCATTGCGAAAAGTTATTTCGTAGTTGGTATCATTAAGATAATTGATATTTATGATTGTGTTAGTTTCTGAATTAAAATAATTTCCATTATTTTTTTTGAAATCAAATTCTCTTTCAATTTCCTTTGATTTTGTCAAACTGTAAGGTGAATGATTTGTGTAATATGCAGTTACTTGCATTTCGCCTTTTGGATTAGTGGTAAATTCTTGTTTAAAAGCTGGGTCATATTTTTGGTGGAATATGTTATCTGCTTCCCTTTCCAATTCAATATCATTTCTTCCTATTCTTTTCAAAAATACTTTATTTTCTTTTTTCTCAAAAGCAAATGCAAAATTATCTTCAGTTAAATAAGTTCCTAAAATTTCATCTTCACTGATATATTTTCCAACTATTTTTGGTTTTGTAATTAAATATGTTTCGCTTGATTTTAAGTTAAAAATAACATCAGCCATTTGGCGTGTTTGTGTATTTGGGGTAGATTTACCTGTATTTGTCAATGTTATCATTGAAATATTATTTTGTGGAAATCTAATCACTGTTGCTTTCCAAGCACCTGTTGCTCCTTCGTGGAAACTATATTGTAGATTTTTGTATTTGCCAAATTCAATTCCATAACCATAATTATTGAATTTTGAGCCTTTTATGATTTGTTGACTTTGTGATATTGTTTTTTTATTAAAAGTGGTGTTTCCTTTTCCTTGAATTAATTTTTCCCATTGTATTTGGTCTTCCAATGTTGAAAAAATATTTCCATCACCACAAACATTCCAAATCCAATTATAGGTCGTCCAAGTATTAAAATTGAAGTATGCTCTTGCTATTTGTCCACGTATTTTTGTAAAATCACTTTCAAATGAAGTATTTGGCATATTAAGTTGCTTAAACATTTCATTGGTGTATTCTGAAAAATTTTTATTTGATACTTTTTCAACCAACAAAGCCAACAAAATATAATTTGTGTTGCTGTACAAATATTTTGTATTTGGTTTAAAATTCAAATCTGATTGTTTTTCAATTAGAGTTAATACATCATTATTATTAAATGACTTCTTCCACCAAGTATAGCCCTGTAATGACCATAAATCATAACAATCTCTTATTCCGCTTGTGTGATTTAGCAAATTTTGAACTGTAATTTTCTCTTTTATTTTTGTAAATAAATTAGGGAAATATTTTCTGATATCGTCTGAAAGTTTGAGTTTCTTTTTATCAATCAACATTAGTATTGCTAATGCAGTAAATTGTTTGCCATTTGAAGCAATATTAAAACGAGTTGAATTTTTGATAAAAGTGCTGTCTTTAAAATCCGCATAACCTGCATATTTTTCATAAATCACTTCCCCATTTTGAATAATTGCTGTGGCAATTCCTGGTGCATTTTTAGGGACATCTTGTGTTGCAATGCTGTCAAGAAGATTTATTTGCTTTGTTGAAAGCATAATTTGTCCAATAACCAATGTAGAGGAAAACAACATTAAAAAAATAACAAATAATATTTTTATCATTTCATTTTTTGGAATTGAATTATTAAGATTTAATTATTAAATACAAGCTTATTTTTTCTCAAAGTAATAAAAAATATTGCGTATTTCTGCATTGTTTTGATTTTTATTTAAAAAATCATTTTTAACAATACAAAAATACGCAAAATATTTAGGCTAAAAAAAATCAAAAATTACATCTTATAAAAAATCCAATTCCATAATTTTTTATAAGTTACTTTTTCACCGTGTGACAAAATACCAACTCGGTAAATCCTGCCTGCAAGCCACGCAGTACCTACAAAACCCAATACCAACAACACCATTGATAAAATTAGTTGCCACATTGGTACTTCAAAAGGCATACGAATCATCATTACAACAGGGGACGTAAGCGGAAATATAGACAACCAAAACGCTACTTGTCCGTCAGGGTCACGAATAATTGCCTGTGCTGCCACAAAGGCAATTATCAGAGGCATAGAAATTGGTGTTACGAATTGTTGTGCTTCCATTTCGGTATCTACTGCAGAAGCAACCGCAGCAAATAACGCACTATACATCAAATATCCAAAAATAAAATAAAACAAAAACGTAACAATTATTTTGGTAATAGGTACATTTGCCAAAGAACCCAAAGCACCTTGAACTTTTGCACTTTGTTTATTTACTTGTTCTTTTACTTTTTCATTTTTACCAACAGCTTCTTCCATTTGTTGCTCTGCTATTTTTTTGGTATCCAAAAAAGGCGTTGCAATGCTCACAATCGCAAATGTAAGAATTATCCACATTGCAAATTGTGTAAGCCCTACAAGTGCAACCCCTAATATTTTGCCCATTAGCAATTCAAAAGGTTTTACAGAAGAAATGATTACTTCAATAATTTTGTTAGATTTTTCTTCTACTACGCCACGCATTACTTGCGCCCCATACAAAAATACTGACAAATAAATCAAAAATGCAGCACCAAAACCTATCGCAAAAGCCAATCCTGCACTACTTTCTTCACCGCTTAGTTTGCGTGTGTCTATGGTGATATTGGTTTTGATTTTGTCCAAAGTTTGGCGGTCAATGCCTGATTTTAGAAAACGTATATCTTCTATTGTTTTTTCTACTTGGCTTGTAATTTGGCTTTCTACCTCAATGCTTACGCTTTTTTCTGCAAAAATCTGAATACCTTTTGGGTTTTCTATTTCAAATTTTGGGATATAAAGCACTGCATAATTATCATTTTTTTTGAGGCTTTGTTTTGCTTTTTCAAGGTCAGTTTCTTTGGAGCCAACATATTTTAAACGTTTATCATTTTTGAGTTGTAATTTATCCAAAAAGATTTTATTTTCATCAAAAACCTCTACCACTTTTTGGGATTCAAGCCCCAACGTAAGCAAAATAGGTAAAATAAATAACAAAGCAAACAAAAATGGTGTAAGCAATGTCATTAGCAAAAAAGTTCTTTTGCGAACACGTGTGATATATTCACGTGAGAGTATTATCCAGATTTTATTCATAATTTTTTTAATTAAGAATTAGGAATTAGGAATGAAATGTTCAATTAAGAATTAGGAATGGGGAATTAGGAATGAAATGTTTAATTAAGAATTAGGAATAAAATGTGATTTTATTTTTAAAAAATAATTAAAATAAAATTTCTATAATCTCTAACTCTTAATTCTTAATTCCTAATTCTTAATTTCTAATTCCTAATTCTTAATTTCTAATTCCTAATTCTCTAATTGAATTGTTGGTTGATTTTTGTAAATAGTAGCACCTGTTACAAGCGAAATAAAAATATCGTTGATACTTGGTAATTGTTCTTGAAAAGAAACAAGCTGAACATTGTCCAATAATAATTTTACAAAATGATTTGTTTGAAAATCTTTTGGAATTTGGATATAACTTGTCAGAATATTATTTTCTTTTTCGGTTTCCAAAAAATTAAAATCACTTGGAAAAGCAGATGTTAATGTGTCTAATTCGCCTTTATAACGTACTTGATAGACATTAGCACGATATTTTTCTTTGATTTCATTTTTGCCACCGTCCAATATTTTTTGAGATTTATTGATAAGTGCAATATGTTCGCAAAGTTCTTCAACAGTTTCCATTCTGTGGGTAGAAAAAATAATCGTTGTTCCTTTGCGTTGAAGTTCTAAGATTTCTTCGGTAATAATTTGGGCATTTACAGGGTCAAAACCAGAAAAAGGCTCGTCCAAAATCAATAATTCAGGTTCGTGCAGGACAGTTGCAATAAACTGTACTTTTTGTTGCATACCTTTTGAAAGGTCTTCTACATTTTTGCCCCACCATTCTATGATATTGAATTTTTCAAACCAAACTTTGAGTTTGCTCATCGCATCTTTTTTAGAAAGCCCTCTAAGTTGAGCCAAATAAACAAGTTGTTCGCCAACTTTCATTTTTTTGTAAAGCCCACGTTCTTCGGGAAGGTAGCCAATTTTTTCAGCATCTTTGAGTGTGAGGGCTTTGCCATTAAACAATATTTCGCCTTCATCTTTGCTAATAATCTGCGTAATAATGCGAATAAGCGTACTTTTTCCTGCCCCATTGGGTCCCAAAAGCCCAAATATTTGTTTGCGTGGCACCTGTAAGCTCACTCCTGAAAGTGCTTGGTGCGTAGCATATTTTTTTTTGACGTTTTGGACTTCTAATATAAAATCAGACATTGAATAATTATAAATTATAGATTAAAGCCCCCTAACCCCCAAAGGGGGAATTTTTTTAGAAGCTCCCCCTTTGGGGGTTGGGGGGCTTTTTATATGTAAAAAAATGTTAATAAAAATTACAAGTTTTTTAATATTTCAGTTTTTATGAATATTTCAATTTGTATTTTGGAAAATAAACTTTAATTTTGATATTATTTATAAAAATAATCTAAATGATTTTTTTATATGAAAAATTACAATAACATTTTTCTTTTTTAAAAATAATGCTTAATTATTGGCTTATAAAATCAGAACCTGACACATACAGTTGGAAAGATTTGGAAAATGAAGAAATAGGTACTTGGGACGGTGTTCGTAATTATCAAGCACGCAATAATCTTCGTGCTATGCGTTTGGGTGATAAATGCCTTTTTTATCACAGTGTTACGCACAAAAGTATTGTGGGTGTATGTGAAGTGTGTGAGGAAGCTTTTATGGACACAAGTTATGGCAACGAAAACCCAAATTGGTATGCGGTGCGTGTAAAACCTGTTTTTGCATTTAAAAATGCGGTTTCTTTGGCTCAAATTAAAGAAAATCCTAATCTTGCAGGTATTTCACTTTTGCGACAAACACGCCTTTCTGTTTGTCCGCTTTCCCAAACGGAATTTGAGGAATTGTTGAGAATGGGGGATAATGATGAATTATGAATGAAACAGCCAAAGTCTGAAACAGGATTTTTAGGATTAAAAGATTGGCAGGATTAAACAGCCATTTTTTTAATTTTTTAAACTTTAAACCTTGAACCTTAAATTTTGATGTTACAAAAATTCTTGATAAAAATCCCAATAATTTTTGGAAGCGATTTCCCAAGTAAATTTTTGAGCGTGGTTTATTTGATTTTGTGCAAAATTTTCTTCGGTTTTTGCAATATTCATACCATTTTCAAAAACAGTTTTCATTTTTTCAGGCGAAAAATCATTCCAATAAAAAGCCCTTTGTCCGCCTACTTCAGGAAGACTTGTGTATTGTGTCGTAAAAACAGGTTTTCCTACAAGCATTGCTTCAATGACAGGCAAACCAAAACCTTCCAAAATAGAAGGAAATAAAAAACCTTCACAATTTTTATAAAGCCAATATTTATCTTCATCAGATACTTCACCTGTCAATATGACCCTATCACTTAGGTTTAATCTTTGGATTTCTTGGCGAATATGTCCTGCATATTCTGTGTCATTTTTGCCCGCAATTACAAGTTGATAATCAGGAATTTGTGCCAAAAAAGGAAGTAACACCGCAAAATTTTTGCGTGGAAATAATGTTCCTATGCTAAAAAGAAAAGGTTTTTGGATAGTTTCCCCAAAAATAATCGTATCATTTGCGTTTAGATAAATTGGTTGTTTGGGATTATCAAACATTTTAATTTCGACGCCATTATGTATTATTTTTTGTGGAATATTACCCAAATCAAGATGTTTTTGGGCATCTTTTTGTGTAAATTCAGAAATAAAAGCAATGCCTGATGCACGATTTACTTTTTGTTGGAGTGCTTGCAGTTTTTTTTGTTTGCGTCCTACATCATCTTGCAAAAAATTCAAATCGTGTATGGTAAGGAGTAGTTTTGTTTCTTTGTGTGGGGGCAAAATCTGCGTATTTTGGGCGGTAGCGTGCCAAAAATCATATTTTTTATACAAGTATTTGTGCATAAATTGAGGACTGTGCCTGCGAATCCAATAAAGATTTTCCCAATGTCCAAGTGGTTCTTCAAAAAGTTTTTTGCTGGATAAAAGCCCCAAAAAATCTACTTTTATGTCCTCAGAAAGTAATGGAAGTATGTGCTTACCCAAATAAAAGCAGAATTGTCCAAGCCCTGTATGAGGGTATCGCAATGGGGACATATCCAAAAGCAGGCTTGACATTGGGTAAATAATTGGGTGAATTTATGTTTTTTTGGTTAAAAAAATTTCTTGTTAAAAATAAAATTTAAGATAAAAAAATTAAAATATTTTTGTTATAAAAATAACAAATTAAAATAAAACGTAATAAATAATCAAATAAAAAGACTTACAAGCAAAGCTCCTTTACAAGTGCTTCAAAATGTTGTTGGAAATAAAAATCATATCCATTTTTGCCATGAATAATCACGTTTGGTGTATAATAACACAATTCTAAAATTCTTGGTACTTTCAGACCTTCTGCTATGCTATAAGGAAACGATTGGTTTCCAATAAATAATTTACTTCCTGCAATAATTTCAGCCATTTCCAAAAAATCATTTACTTTTTGCCATTCCAAATGTGGAATATTTTTTCGCATTTCTAAAAATTCATTTTCTACACCCAAAAAAACAACATTTTTATAACTTTTCAAAAAATCATAATTTATACTTGTGTTTTGGTATCTTGTACTTCTTGCTAATACAATTTGATTACTAAAATTTTGGTTAGGCGTTACATCAAGCCAAGCATTTGAAAGGTCATAAAACACATTAAAAACGTGAAAATACCACCTTGAAATATCTCCTTTGTCCAATATTAAAGGCAATTCTCTAAATAAATCTAAATCGTAATCAATTTGGTCATTTTTTTGGTTATCTTTTTGGTCTAAAATTTCAACTTTTTGTATATATGATTGTTTTTCTAATAATGGAACAAACATTTTTGCGGTTTTTTCATCAAGCATTACATTTCCCAAAAAATGTCCTTGTTTATAATGACTTTTTTCATTTATTTTTATATAAAAAATATTATCTTTTTTTGTTTCAAAGTCATATTTTGTATCAAAAGCAGATAAAGTAGGCAAAGCATAGATAATATCACCCGCATTACCTGAATGTTTGAATGTACGAACTTTCTGGCTGTGTTCTGTGAAATTATTTATTTTTTTTGCAAAATCAATACTTTTTACAAATAATTTTTCTTGCTTATATTTATAATAAGCAACAGGATTATTAAGTTTGAACCATATTTTTTGCAAAAAATTCATTTTTTATGTTGTATAAATATAATTTATTTGTAAGTGATGATTATTAGAAATGTGGTACGAACTATGTAAATTATTTTTATTTAAAACGACCAAAAATAACATACAAAAGTAACTAAAATATTATTTATTTGTAAAAAAATATCAAATAATAAGGTAGAAGGTTTTTAAAATAAAAAGATTTATAAAATAATAAGCAAAGATATATTTTTTTTTTTAAAATTTATGTTTATAAATTTTATGATTATTGATTTAATGTATTATTTTTGTGCATTCATTTTTGTTATTTATTTTTTTTCTTCCAAAAATTTTATATTTTGGCTTTTAAATTTAAGTTTTTTATTACTAAAAAATTACAATTTCATAAAATCATATTTAATTACCAAAAAAATTATACCTAAAATTTACACGTTAAAAATTATATTTTTATTAGAATTATTAAAAATAGTTAAAATTATGCTATAATTTACCTCATAAATTCCTTAAACAAGCAAAATTTTGTATTTTTGCGTTTATTTTATTCATAAATTTTTATCAATCCATTTTATAATAACCACTTCTAAAAGACAAATAATTGTGTCAAAATAATGAAAAAAAAGAAGTATCAAATAGCTGTAATTATTGTGAATTTCAATACAAGTAACTTCACTGCTGATTGCGTGAAGTCTATTATTGAAAAAACATCACAAGATATTTCTTTTCAAATTGTGGTTATTGACAACAGTAGCAACTCCTCCGAATTTCCTAAACTTATTAAAGCAAGAAATCAAATATTCGCAGAATGGCACACAAAAAATAATACACTAACATCAGACGCTTTTATTGTATTCAAAAGTAAATTTAATATTGGTTTTTCAGCAGGCAATACATTAGGCGTGCAGATGGCTGATGCAGATTATTATTATTTTTTGAACAATGACACTATTTTACGAAATGATTGTTTAAAAATCTTACATTCATTTATGCAAAATTCGCCCAATACTGCGATATGTTCTGGGCAAATGTATAACATTGATGACCAAAAACAATTAAATTTTGGATATTTGCCAAGTCTTAGGCTTAAATTTTTGGGAACAGGTATTTTGAGAATGTTTAGCAAAAATGGTTATCAAAAAAAACATACAAATTACACCAAACCTATTAAAGTTGATACGCTTAATGGAAGTTCTATGTTTACAAGAGCCTCTATTTTTGAAAAAATAGGTGGATTTGATACCAATTATTTTTTGTATTGTGAAGAAGAAGATTTAGGAATTAGGCTAAAAAAACTACATTATGACCTTCATCTTGTGCCTGATGCAGAATACAAGCATTTTGTAAGCCAAAGCTCAAAAACCGAAAGCAAAATAAATCTTACTTTTCTCAAAGAATTTTATATTTCTTATTTTTATTATTTCAAAAAACATAAAGGTTTTTTTAAGACCGAAGTGATGCGACTTTATATGTTTTTTAGGTATTTTTTCAAATTTTTTTATAATTTGGAGTATGTCCAACTTGCTTTTTTTATCCTTATGCACCCACATCTTTCGGATAGTATGAGATTTAAACACAAAAAAACGCAAGAAAATATTGATGAAAATGCTAATGAAAACATTGATAAAACTGCTGAAAAATTATAACCATTTTTTTCAAAAAATGAAATGACTTATCCCCAAATAGAAAAATACATTTTTGAAAAATTGCCAATGTTCCAAAATGTGGGCGGAATTGCCTACAAACCAACGTTGGAAAATACACTTGCCTTGTGCGAACATCTTGGAAATCCACAAAAAAATCTTAAATTTATTCACGTTGCAGGCACCAATGGCAAAGGAAGTGTAAGCCATTCACTTGCGTCCATTTGGCAAACCGTAGGTTATAAAGTTGGTCTTTATACCTCGCCTCACCTCAAAACGTACAGAGAACGAATGTGCGTAAATGGCGAAATGATACAAGAAAATGAAGTAATTTATTGGATAAATCAATTAAAACCCAAAATTGAAGAAATTTTGCCAAGTTTTTTTGAGGCAACTACCGCAATGGCTTTTGCACATTTTGCACAAAAAAATGTAGATATTGTAATCCTTGAAACAGGAATGGGAGGGAGGCTTGACGCAACCAATATTATCACGCCTTTGGTGTCAGTTATCACAAATATTGGGTATGACCACCAAAAATTTTTGGGTGATACACTTCCGCTTATTGCAGGCGAAAAAGCAGGAATCATTAAAAAAAATGTGCCTGTTGTGATTGGAGAATATCACGAGGAAACAATAAATGTTTTTTTAGAAAAAGCTCAAAAAGAAAATTCCATTTTGTATAAGGCTTGGGAAAATTTTGAAAGTGATTTTTTGGAAAACGACTTTGTCCAAATAAAAAATAAATTTTTTTACCAAGAAAATACTCAAATATCAGATAAAAATGAAAGTAAAAAAAAATTTGGTTTTGAAAAAATCCAATTTTTACCTTCTTTAAAAGGAATTTATCAAAAAAATAATTTTGTAACCATTGCCCAAACCGTAAGCCTTTTGGCGGAAGATTGGCATATTACAAATGATATTTTTCAAAAAGCTTTAGAAAATGTAACAAATATTACGCATTTAAAAGGTCGTTGGCAAATATTAGACAAAAGTCCGCTTACAATTTGCGATACAGCCCACAATGAACAGGGTTTTGAACAACTTTTTAAGCAATTTGAAAAAACGATTTTTTCAAATAAAATTACAAATATTATAATGATTTTGGGTTTTGCAAAAGACAAAGATTATTTGGATATTTTAAAAAAAATAGATGTATTTTTTGAAAATTTAAAAGAAAAATATCAAAATTCCACAAAAAACAGCTTAGAAATCAATTATATTTTCACAAGTTTTCCACTTGAACGTGCTTTATCTGCACAGATATTGGCAGAAGAAGCAGAAAAAAACTTGAATATTCAAGCAAAATATTTTTCAACAGTGAAAGAATCCTTGAATTTTGCAAAACAAAATCTACAAAATAATGACTTAAATGTAGAACAATCATTTATTTTTGTGGGAGGAAGTAATTTTATTGTAGCAGAAATTCCTAATCTTTGATTTTTGGTTGTTTCACACTTTTCATAAAAAAAAGAAAAAATTGATACCAAAAATTCCAAAAATAATAATGCTTTTGGTTGGGTTTTTTTACTGATTTTTGTAAAATATGAACATCTAAATTATCATTTACAATTTTATTTTTGTGCTGATTTTATGATATTTTTGCAAATTATTTTTACTCAAAATGAAAACCATAGAAATACCACATACCCAAAACTCCAAAAATAAAGTTCTTCTTATTTATACAGGTGGAACGCTGGGAATGGGTTATGCTTCACAAAGCAAAAATTTAGTTCCTTTTGATTTTTCGCAAATATTAGATAATATTCCTGAACTTCAAAACCTCGCTTGTAGCTTACAAGTAAGGGCTTTTGACAATCCGATTGATTCCTCAAATGTCAATAAAAATATTTGGATAAAAATTGCCCAAGAAATTTTGGATAATTATCAAGAGTTTGACGGTTTTGTGGTACTGCACGGAACAGATACAATGGCGTTTTCTGCCTCTGCGTTGAGTTTTTTGTTGAGAGGAATTAACAAACCTGTGATTTTTACAGGGGCACAACTTCCAATCGGTGCTATTCGCAATGATGCGCGCAGAAATTTGGTAACTTCTATTGAAATCGCAAGCACCAAAAACCTACAAGGGAAAGCAAAAGTACCTGAAATAGCGATTTTTTTTAATGAAGTTTTGTTAAGAGGCAATCGTGCCAAGAAAATGGAAAGTAGCCATTTTGATGCTTTTAAATCTGAAAATTATCCGCCACTTGCACGTGTAGGCATACAAGTACAATATTTTACAAATGAAATATTGCCTTATCAAAGTTCTTTTTTACCAAATATGCTTTTGGAAATGAACGAAAATGTAGGTGTTTTAAAACTTTTTCCAAGTATTTCAAAAAATATTGTAGAAACCATTTTAAATGCTGAAAATACCGAAGCAGTCGTATTGGAAACGTATGGTTCAGGCAATGCTCCCACTGAAAAATGGTTTGTGCAAAGTTTGGAAAAAGCCATTAAAAACAATCTTCACGTGTATAATATTTCGCAATGTATTGGCGGACAGGTTCAACAAGGACGTTATGCAACCAGCCAACAATTACAGGATATTGGCGTTATTAGTGGAAAAGATATTACTTGGGAGGCTGGCATTACGAAACTTATGTATCTTTTGGGACAAAATCTTACCCATTCGCAAGTGCGTGAATTGCTTTCTGTGAGTTTAGCAGGGGAAATTACAGAGGAAAATTAGGAATTGGGAATTAGGAATTAGGAATTAGGAATTAGGAATTAGGAATTAGGAATGGAACAGCCATTTGTATTTATTTTTTTTGAAAAAAACCGTTATTTTTGTGTTTAATTTTTTACAACAATTCACTCATTCAAACCATTAAAAAACCAATGAAAAAACACATTCTTTTTATTTTCGTTTTTATTTTTTTATTAACAAATCTAAATGCTCAAAACCAACAACCAAAAATATATAGAGATTTTAATGAAGCACTCAAAAATCCTTTGGAAGTAATACGTTTGGATTTATCAAGAAAATATCTGAAAAAAGTACCAAAAGAGATAGAAAAATTTAAAAATCTCAAAGAATTAGATTTAAGTTACAATCGTCTTACTGAATTACCAAAAGAAATTGGGGAATTGAAAAATTTAGAAATGTTGAAACTAAATACAAATTTACTCAATACTTTGCCACAACAAATAGGTAATTTAATAAATTTAGAAAACTTAAATATTAACATAAATTCACTAACTGCTTTACCTAAAGAAATTGGTAATCTAAAAAAAATAAGGGAGCTATATTTATTTAAAAATCCTATTACATCTTTGCCAAAAGAAATTTTATCACTTAACTTAGATTATTTGACATTAGATAGCCTCGCAATGGAAAAAATTTCCTTTGAAATGAAAGAATATTGTAAAAGAAGGCAACTAACAAAATTTGAATCTGACGAAATTCAAGAACCATTAAATTTTGAAGAGTTATTGAAAAACCCTCTTGCTGTTACAAATTTACTTTGCAGAGATGTAAATTTAACAGAATTTCCAAAAGAAATTATCCAGTTTAAAAATTTACGTGAGTTAAAAATTTATGATAGTAAAATTACTTCTCTACCAAAAGAAATTATTGAGTTAAAAAAATTAGAAACATTAATTTTAATGAATAAGCTTAATTTTTTGCCAAAAGAAATTTGGGAATTAAAAAGTTTAATATCATTATGTTTACGTTGTGAACTTACTTCTTTACCAAAAGAAATTGGAGAATTGAAGAATTTAATGTCATTAGATATAGGAAATAATCTTACATTTTTACCACAAGAAATTGGGGAATTGAAAAAATTAACATCATTAAGTTTGGGAAATAATATTACTTCTTTACCACAAGAAATTGGGGAATTGAAATATATACATTCCTTGTATCTTTCTTACAATTTGCTTGAACATCTACCACAAGAAATAGGAGAACTAAAAGATATGGAATATGCTTTTTTGGAAAATAATCAGCTTGTAGCTTTACCAGAAAGATTTGGAGAATTGAAAAGTTTAAAACATTTGGATTTGTATAACAATAAACTTGCTTCATTGCCCAAAGAGTTTGGAGGATTAAAAAATATGGTAGTGTTGTATCTGCATAATAATAAACTTGCCTCATTGCCCAAAGAATTTGGAAATTTGGAGAATTTGCATTATCTTACTCTAAGTAATAATCAACTTACATCTCTACCAAAAGAAATAGGTAATTTAAAAAAACTACAATCATTATCTCTTGCAAACAATCCACTATCTGACAAAGAAAGGGAAAGAATACAAAAACTTTTGCCTGATTGTTATATTACTTTTTAAACCATTAAAAACCATGAAAAAACACATTCTTTTTATTTTCGTTTTTATTTTTTTATTAGCAAATCTAAATGTTCAAGCTCAACAACCAAAAATATATAGAGATTTTAATGAAGCACTCAAAAATCCTTTGGAAGTAATACGTTTGGATTTATCAAGGAAATACCTGAAAAAAGTACCAAAAGGAATAGAAAAATTTAAAAACCTAAAAGAATTGGATTTGAGTTACAATCGCCTTACTGAATTACCAAAAGAAATTGGGGAATTGAAAAATTTAGAAATATTGACACTAAATATCAATTTACTCAATACTTTGCCACAACAAATAGGTAATTTAATAAATTTATCGTATTTAAGACTTGATTACAACCCTCTTATATCTTTACCAAAAGAAATTTTATTGCTTAAAAACCTTTCTGAATTTGACTTGGACAAAGAAAAAATAGAAATTTTCCCTGATGAAATAAAAGAATTTTGTAGGGATAAATCAAATTCAGGGCTTTCTAAAATGCGATATGATGGTAGGACACCAAAAAAACATGAAATAAGTCTTGAAGTATTATTGGAAAATCCACTTGAAGTTGTTGAAGTAAATTTACATAATAAAAATTTGAATGTATTTCCTGACAAGCTTCTAAATTTCAAAAATATAAAAAAATTAGACTTATCAAAAAACCAAATTACTTTGTTACCAAAAGAAATTGGAGAATTGGAAAAATTAGAAGGTTTACATTTATATCAAAATCAAATTTCTGCTTTACCTGAAGAAATAAAAAAATTGAAAAATTTAGATGATTTGACCTTATCTAATAATAAATTTACTATCTTACCAAAAGGAATAGAATCATTAACAAATTTAATCGTATTGTCTTTATCTTTTAATTCACTTACTTCTTTGTCTAAAGAAATAGGGGAATTAAGAAAGTTAGAATATGCATTTTTTAATGATAATAACATTGTTACTTTGCCTTCAGAATTTGGAAAATTAGATAAAATGACACAACTGAATTTATACAACAATAAATTGAGTAACTTACCAAAAGAATTTGGTGAATTACAAAGCTTAAAAAATTTAATATTGTTCAATAATGAACTTATTACTTTGCCAAAAGAGTTTGGAAAACTGAAAAAATTAAATGAATTAAATTTAGCTAAAAACCAACTTACCTCATTACCCAAAGAATTTGGGAATTTAGAAAGTTTAAAAAGTTTAGATTTATCAAATAATAAACTTAACACTTTACCAAAAGAAATAAGCAATTTAAAGAATTTATGGAGGTTAGATATTAGTAACAACCCACTATCTGACAAAGAAAGGGAAAGAATACAAAAACTTTTGCCTGATTGTTATATTACTTTTTAAACCATTAAAAACCATGAAAAAACACATTCTTTTTATTTTCGTTTTTTTTATTTTTTTTCAAATGTTGCCAGCACAAACACTCAACAAAAAAATAATTGATAAAAAGTTTTAACTTAGAAATAATGCAGTTTATATTGTAAATGGTAATGCTTTTGAACAAAAAGATAGTTTGAAATTGGATATTAAATTGTCATCTTATTCCAATGATTATTTGGTAGATTTCACAAAAACTACAAGTGAATGGATAGGGGATGTAAAAGTGATTGTGATATAATGATAATTCATTTTGCAACACAAAAAAAGAGAAAAAAACAATCAAAATCTTAAAACACTAATTGTTTATTTTTCTTAAAAAAATCGTTATTTTTGTGTTTAATTTTTTCTTTTAAACAAAAAAAACTAAATTTTTATGGATAGGAAACTTGTACGTTTTGATTGGGCAATGAAAAAATTGCTTCGTAACAAAGCAAATTTTGATATATTGGAAGGATTTTTATCTGAATTATTGAAGTTTGATGTATTTATTGAAAGTATTTTGGAAAGTGAAGGCAACAAACAACGTGAAGATGACAAATATAATCGTGTGGATATTTTGGTTAAAACCACAGCAGGCGAGCTTATGCTGATAGAAGTTCAAAATGATGCAGAGGTTGATTATTTTCAAAGAATGTTGTATGGAACTTCCAAACTCATTACGGAATATATCAAAGAAGGTCAAACTTATGGCGTTATCAAAAAAGTATATTCCATCAATATTGTTTATTTTGAGCTTGGGCAAGGCAATGATTATATTTATGAGTTTCAGGGTGCATTTGTAGGTATGAATAGCCAAGAAACACTTTTGCCAACTTTGGTACAACAATATACCTTTAAAATGAAAGATGTAATGGATATTTTTCCAAAATATTACATTTTAAAAATAAATAATTTCAATAAAATAGCAGAAAATACGCTTGAAGAATGGATTTATTTTTTGAAAAATAGCGAAGTGAAAGAAGAATTTAAAGCAAAAGGACTTTCACAAGCAAAAGAAAAAATGTATTATGAACAGCTTTCAGAGGAAGAAAAAAGTACTTATCGTTATTATCAAGAAGCTCGCAGAATAGAGGCAAGCGTAAAATTCACAACCGAAGTTGAATTGGAATTTAAAGATAAACAAATCCAAGAAACAGAAGAAAAATTAATTGAAACTTCTGAAAAACTAACCGAAACTTCTGAAAAACTAACCGAAACTTCTGAAAAACTAACCGAAACTTCTGAAAAACTAACCGAAACTGAACAACAACTTAAAAAAACACAACAAGCATTGCAAAAAGCAGAAAATGAAAGACAAGAAACATTGCAAAAAGCGGAACACGAAAAACAACAAGAAAAAATACAAATTGCAAAAAAACTTAAAGCGGAAAAAGTTGCTACAAGCCTTATTTCTTCTATCACAGGATTGAGTGCGACAGAAATAGAAATGTTGTAAAAAAATCAAATTTTGAATTTTAAAATTAAAAAAAATGTGTTGCTAAAAAATATTAGCAACACATTTTTTATTTTTTACATTTTTTATTTTTTTGAAAATTTTTAATTATATTTGTTCTAAATTTTTTAACAAAATTCATAAAAAATAAAAATGAACATTACTATAATTAAATATTTTTTAATCAAATACTTTTTTTCGCTATCTTTTACTTTTCTAATTTTTTCTACTTTTTATTGCAATTTTTTAAATGCCCAAATAATTCCCACACCTCAAAAAGTAGTTTTTTCAGGTAAAAATTATTTTTTTCCAAAAAATCTACAAGTTTCTTTTCTGAATGACCCCACAAATAGCACGCTTTTTCCTGCCCAACTTCTTCAAAAATCCATCAAAGAAAATTTTAATATTCCTGTTTTTTTAGGAGGCGAAAAAACACCTTCCCAAATTTGGATTGAACTTATTGACAGCACTGAAGCAAAATCTTTGGGTTTTTTGGAAGAAAATTTACACGAAACTTATATACTTTCTATCCAAACCGCCAAAATTTGGATTAAAGCTACACACCCAAAAGCAGTAATGTATGCCATAATGAGTTTAAAACAGATTATGAAACAATCTGCGGTTTCTCAAAAAATTTCCCAAAGTAATCCCAAAGAAGAAGAAAAAAATAAAGAAAAACCTAAAAAAAATAAAGAAAAAGACGAAAAAACAGAATTTTATATTCCTTGTCAAGATATTTTAGATTATCCTACACTCAAAATTAGAGGCATTTCTGATGATATTAGCAGAGGACAAATTTCCAATAGTGAAAATTTTAAAAGAATTATAGAAAATTTGGCACTTTACAAATACAATTCTTATTTTCTTTATATTGAAGATGTGTTACAATTTGATAATTATTCAGAAATTGGCAAAACACGCGGAGCTTTACGCAAAGACGAAATTACTGAAATTGTTAATTATGCAAAAAAACATCACATAGATGTTTATCCTATTTTTGAAACATTTGGACATCAAGAGAATATCTTAGCAAGCCCTGCTTTTGAAAATATGAGCGAGTTTTGGGGTTCTCATTCTCTTTGCACTTCTTGCCCAAAAACCTACGAATATTTAGAAAAAACCATCAAAGAAATAGCCCAGCTCTTTCCTGTGCCTGTTATTCATATTGGCGGTGATGAAAGTTTTGATGCAGGTATTTCCAAAAGTAACAAAGATGCACAAAAAAATGGGTTGGCAGAATTGCACCGTCAGCATTATGAACGTATCGCAAATATCTGCAAAAAATACAACAAAAATATTTGGATTTATGGTGATATTATTCTCAAATATCCTGATTTATTAAAAAAACTCCCTCCAAATACAACCATTATGGATTGGGAATATTTCCCAAAAAATATTTATCCAACCCCACAAACGATTGCAAAATCTGGTGTGCCTTATGTGGTTTCGCCTTCGGTTTTTAATTTTAAAACCGTTTTTCCCTTACATTTGTACGCATTTCCTAATATTCAAACATTTACGCAAGCTGGTATCGTGAATAAAACGCAAGGAATGGTAGTTGCGAATTGGGGCGATATGGGCAACGAAGGTTTCAAAGAACTTTTGTATTATGGATATGCGTGGGCTAATCAATGGGCGTGGGCAGGAAAAGCAGACCAAAATACATTTAACAAAGATTTTTTTGCGTATTTTTTTGGTTTAAAAAATGAAAAAAATGCAGATAGCGAAAATACAGACCTTAACACTGCTTTAAAATTATTTCAGCAAATAAGCCAACCAACTCAACAAGTGATTTGGGCTGACTTTTGGCGACACCCTGCTTTGTTGCCTCGCAAAAATCCTTCTTATCAACCTGTTCAAGAACTTGGTGCAAGGATTTCGTCTTGGGAAAGTTTTTTGCCTAATGTTTTTAAAAATATTGAAAATCTAAAAAAATATGCAAGCAAAAACAAAGAAAATTTGGAAATTATAGAACTTCACGTAAAATTATTAGAAATTTATGCAAAAAAACTAAAATTTTATCAACAGTTTAAAGATTTTGAGGCGAATAATCAAAATGCAAATGCAATGGTTATCGCAACCGAAAACCAAATTACAGATTGGAAAAAATTAAAATTTGAATATACAACGCTTTGGAAAAAATATTATAAAGAAGAAGGACTTTTAGAGATTTTGAAAAGATTTGATAGAATGGTTTTGTATTTTGAGGAATTAAAAGTCAATTTTATTTTTGCACAAAAAAATAATCAGAAATTAAATTTTTCACCTATTAGCAAAGCATCTTGGATTTATGTACCTTTGTCCAAAGGTGGCACACAACTTTGTAGCGAAAAGGCGATTTTTAGATACGAATTAAAATTAAACGAAATTCCACAAAATGCCAATCTCCAACTTTTGGCTGATACTTATGCAGAACTTTGGGTAAATGGCAATGAAGTCGGAAAAGTTTTTGTAAGAAATATTTTTCAACTACATTTGGAAAATGAAGTCGTAAAATGGTTTGATTTAAAGAAATATTTGCAAATTGGCAATAACATTATTGAAATAAAAGCCCAAAATTTTAATAGAGGACTAAAAAATAGTGGTTTTTTGCCAAATGGCGAAATAGAGGCAGGTATTCATTGCCAAATTTCTATAGAAGATAGCGTTGAAGAACGTAATATTTATTCAAATACAAAAGATTGGAAAGGGAAAATTTGGTATGAAGTTGATAAAGGTTTGCCTTTTGAAATGGTTATCCAAAAAAAATACCGTCACGATATTATTTTACCAAATTTTCCACAAAATAGAAAAAGTTGGGTGGAAAAATAATGGTGAATGAAACAGCCAAAATTTAAATCAGGATTCTCAAAATTTAAGGATTAACAGGATTTTAATCAAGATTTTTAGTATTTTACGATTAACAGAATTTGGTTCTCTGACAATTTTTATGGAAGAATAATGTAGCACACACTTTTAGTGTGTGAAAACATAGTTAAATGAGGCTTTAACAAAGGCACACACTAAAAGTGTGTGCTACAAAACATCATTTTTTTTTTCCACAAGAATTGTCAGACAACCAAAAATTTAATAAATTCTTAAAAAAATAAATATTATTATTTAGAATAATCTAAAATACTCATTTTAAAACTGTACAGTAATGTAGGTTCAAAGTTCAAAAAAAATGTGTCATTCTGAAAGAATCTGGCTGTTTTATATTTGGCTGTTTCATTCACCATTTACAATTCACCATTTAACATTAAAAAGGACTATTTCATTTACCATTCATTATTTATCATTCAACATTTATGAAAATTTCCATTATTCAAACAGAATTATATTGGCAAAATCCAACTGCAAATTTGGCAATGTTGGAAGAAAAAATTGATTTTTTGGGCAATAAAACTGATGTAATTGTATTGCCTGAAATGTTCACAACAGGTTTTAGTATGGACACGACCCACGCAGAAGTGATGAACCTTCATACAACCAAATGGCTAAAAAATATGGCTAATCGTTTGAATTGTGCCATTGTGGGAAGTTTTATGGTAAAAGAAAATAATCATTTTTTTAATAGACTTTGTTGGGCAATGCCTGAAAATGAAACCAAATATAATTTTGTTACTTACGATAAAAAACATCTTTTTCGTATGGCAAAAGAACATCTAAGTTATGAAGCAGGCACACAAAAACAAATTATTGATTTTCGTGGTTGGCGTTTTTTGCCTTTGGTGTGTTATGATTTGAGGTTTCCTGTCTGGAGTAGAAATAAATTTGACCAAAACACAAACCAAATGGATTATGATGCGTTGATTTATGTAGCTAATTGGCCTCAAGCGCGCAGACACGCTTGGAACACACTTTTATCTGCTCGTGCTATAGAAAATTTGGCGTATTGTGTGGGTGTAAATCGTGTAGGAATGGACAACAACCAACTTGAATATGCTGGTGATAGCCAAATTGTAGATTTTTTGGGTGAAAAATTGGTGCATCTTACCCAAAAAGAATGTATTACTACAATTTTTTTGGATAAAAATGCTCTTGAGGCACACCGCCAAAAATTCCCTGCATATCTTGATGCTGATGCGTTTTTTATTGAAGGTTAAAAAAAATAAAACAAAAATTTAAAAAAATAAAATTATGGCAGAAAACAAAAATATGCGTGTGACATCTGATTTTGTTGAAGAAAATAAAAATTGGGTTATAGAAATGGCAGGAATACACTATCCTGATGTAATAAGAGAAAACAAAGTACCAAAAATCATGCACATTGATTACAGAGAAAATGATTATGTGTGTTATTATTTTGAAATGATTAATAAAGAGGTTTGGGTTTTTTATAACTTGCGGATAGAGGAATTCACAGATGAAGATACAAATGAAATACACAAAATAAAACGTTATAGCATTGATACCCAAATAAAATCACTTATTACATTTATTATAAATACAGATGATAAAATAAGCCAAGAAACATTAGAATCTTATTTGGGGGATAATTGTATTTCAGTTCATTCTAACAAAAATTTGTTTAAATATAAATTTTTGTTTGCTTCTAAATTTTGGCATTTCCATAGACAATTAGAAATATCTTTGGATATGATGGAAAAATTGCCTCAAGAAATTTTAAAAGAATTAACAATCACAGCAGAAATTCAAACATATTCATCACAAAGTATTGGTATTCAAAAAGAATACATATCGAGATTGCTTAGTTTGAATGCTCAATTATATATTGTTATTGGAGAAAAAAATTGTGATTTTGAGAGTAAAAAAATAAACAAAGAAATACACAGTCATATTCCTATTTACATTTATGATGCAAATTTGAAAGACTATGTCAATGATGTGCGTATTTTTCGTAGAAATGATGAACTTAAACAAGATAAACTCAAATTATATGGTTTTGACCCTGAAGGTGAGCCAGAAATACGTATTGATGATGAAGATGGGTATATGTGGGTGGTTTTTAATTTTATGCCTCCTTCCAAGTTTGAAATGTTATATGAAGAATTTCAAGAAAAATTTGGGGATTTTGCTTATAAAATGGAAAATTACATAGGTGTAGATGTAATTTGGGAGGATAGAGAATTTTTCCTCATCAAACATTACAAAGAAGACACCATTTCAAAACTTATAGATTTTGTTGAAAACTTTTGGAGTAGAGAAGGTAATTTATAAAATGTTATCCTCAAACAAAAGCATTTTTTTTGTAAAAAAAATATTTTCTCCTCACTTCTCTAATTTTGTACTAAATTCAAAATATTATTTTGTTATAATTTTCAAATGAAACATAACTTGGAACAGTAGGAAAAAATATTTATCTTTATTATTCAAAAACCTTCAAAAAAACTTAAAACTAATATTTTTTATATTTTACACCTTGCCCCTGACACTTTTCTCCTGACACCTTAAATATCTGTATGAAATATTTTTTTCTTTTTCTTGCTTTTTTCATTTCTTCAAAAGCATTTTCTCAAAATAAAAAAATATTGGATAGTCTCAATAATGTGTGTAAAAATGCAAAGTATGATACGACAAAAGTGTTGGCAATGACTTCTATTGCGTATGAATACAGAAATAATAAAGCTGACACTTGCATCTACATAGCAGAAAAAGCCTTAGAAATAAGTAAAAAACTAAATTTTGAAAAAGGGAAAGCAAACGCATATTATAATATAGGATTAGGAAATTTTAATAAAGGAAAATATCCAGAAGCACTTACAATGTATGAAAAATCTTTGTATATTTTTGAAAAAATATCAGATGAACAAGGTATAGCCAATAATTTGAATAATATTGGACTAATTTATGACAATCAAGGCAATTATCCTTTGGCTTTAGAATACTACCAAAAAAGCCTAAAAATCAATGAAAAAATAAAAAATAAACGAGTAATAGCCATCAATTTGAATAATATAGGAAGTATCTATGATTATCAAGGGAATTATCCTTTGGCATTGGAATATTATCAAAAAAGTCTGAAAATCAGAGAAGATATAGATGACAAACGGGGAATAGCTAATAGTTTGAATAATATAGGGCTTATTTATGAAAATCAAGGTAATTATCCTTTGGCATTGGAATACCTCCAAAAAAGTCTGAAAATTAAAGAGAAAATAGGTAATAAAGATGGTATATCAAGCAGTTTGACCAACATAGGAAATATATATTATCATCAAAATAATTATCCATTAGCATTAGAATATTATCAAAAAAGTCTGAAAATGCAAGAAGAAATAAATGATAAGCAAAATATAGCAATGTGTTTGAGTAATATGGGTAATATTTATGAAAAGCAAGATAATTATCCTTTAGCATTGGAGTATCTCCAAAAAAGTCTGAAAATACAAGAAGAAATGGAGGATAAACAAGGGCAAACATATTCCCTCAATGGACTTGCTGAAGTAGCCAAAAAACAAAAAAACTATGATAAAAGTATAGAATATGCCCAAAAAAGTCTACAAATTTCCCAAGAAATCAAAACACCTAAAGAAATTAAAAACGCAAGTCATATACTTTATGAAAACTACAAACTAAAAGAAAACTTTATAAAAGCTCTTGAATATCACGAATTATATAAAACTACAAATGACATACTTTTTAGTGTGGAAAAATCAAAAAAAATAGCAAACCTTGAAGCAAATGTAGAAGTAGAACGCAAATCAAAAGAAATAGAAATTCTCAATAAAAACCAAGAACTCTTAAAAAAAGATGCACAACTTCAACGTATAGAAAACGAAATACAAAAAAATGCTAAAACTGTTCTTGAAAGGCAAGCTGATGCTGATAGACTTTTTGCCCTTGCTCGCCAAGAAAAAGACAAACGAAAAGCAGACAGCCTTCATAACCTCGCCCAATATCATCAACTTGAAGCTGATAACCTAAAAATCAAAGAAAAACAACTTCAAGCTGAAAATCAAGCCCGAAAAATAGAGGCTTTAAAAGAAAAAGAATTTCAACAATATATCAATTATTTGATTGGAATTGTATTTTTATTTGTTTCAGTTTTTGTATATTTTATTTATCAATCACGTCAAAAAGAAAAAAAAGCAAAAGAAGAAATAAAAAAACAAGCAGAAATGTTGGAACAGGCAAACCAAACCAAAGACAAACTTTTTGCTATTATTGGACACGACCTTCGCAATCCTATTGGCTCTTTAGAAAGTGTATTAAATTTAATAAAAAAAGGTGTGGTTTCTTATGATGAATTTCAAGACCTTATGCCTAAATTTCATAAAAATGTCAAAAATGTCCAAATTACATTAGAAAATGTATTACAATGGTCTATTAGTCAAATGCAAGGTTTAACAGCCAATCCAACCAATATATTTCTTTGGCAAATGGTTGAAGAAAAAATACAACTTTTTGAAGAAATTGCTAAAGCTAAACACATAACGCTTTCTATGGAAATTCCCCAAGAAATAACTGTTTGGGCAGATGAAAATCATCTTCGTCTTTTGTTCAGAAATCTCATCAATAATGCACTGAAATTTACCCCTAAAACGGGTAAGGTACAAGTTATTGCTAAAACAGTTGGAGCAAAAGTTATTATCAGTGTTATAGACAATGGAATAGGTATGTCTGAAGAACAAATGGGAAAACTATTTAAAAAAAATCAAACTTTTACGACTTTTGGTACAAATGGTGAAAAAGGAACAGGTTTAGGCTTACAACTTTGTGGAGAAATAATAACCGAAAATGGTGGACAAATTTGGGTAATAAGCGAACAAGGAAAAAGTAGTACGTTTAGTTTTTCATTGCCTATTTTGCCAAAATAAATATTAGAGTTCTTTAAATGAAACAATTTTGGAACACAGATTTTACAAACAGCCAGATTCTTTCAGAATGACATTATTTTCACGGATTTTTTTCTTTTTTTCGTAAAATTTTGTTTATTACTATACAAAAATTAAAATAATTAAAAAAGTGCTTTAAAATGAATATTTCACAATATTTTTCAAAAATTTTGGTCTTTACCGTAGCGTGTGGAGGTCTGACCAAAATATTTTGAAAAATTACCAAACAATCAAAGATATAATTACTCATTCATTTTATCTTTTTAAAACTAAAAAAGTAACTATTTAGCCCTTTTGAAAAAAGGAAAAATTTTGATAAAGGTTAATATTTTTGAGTGTTTGAAAAACGTTAAGTCCATGTTTTTTGATGGTGTCAATAACACTTTGAATACGAGCA
>JAAFIN010000359.1 GCA_013297825.1 Cytophagales bacterium | reverse complement strand
ATTTTATAAGGAATTTTTATAAAATCAAAAAAAGGAAGAATATCGCTTTTATCATCATCTTCGTGAATGTGCCATATCACACCTGCACCTTTTATTTTTTCCAATACAGCAAATATTTCCAATACTTTGCGTGTAGATACTGTATTTACATATTCCAATTTTACTTGCAAAATAGTTTCTTTGAGTGGGTTTTTAGCATATTCTTGCCACCAACGAATGATTCCTGAATAAAATGTATCAGCATCTTCAGGAATAGATTTTCCACCTATTTCAAATTTTTTTTTATCTACGTCCAAGCACACATAAGGTGTGTCTTGAGTACCTTTTATAAGAATTGATTTCATGTTTTTGGTAATTTTTTGTAAATTTTTTATTTTACAGATTTTTATTTTTTTACAAAAAACCTTTTTTTTAATATGCTGACTAAGAGATAATTATTTCACAAATTTCATTCTGTAATCCACTTTCACATTACCTTTTGTAATATTGCTAAGTTTAGATTTTAACAATGTTTTTTTTAGAGAAGAAAGATGGTCAGTAAATAATACGCCTTCTATGTGGTCATATTCGTGTTGAATGACACGTGCAGTTACACCACTAAATTCTTCTGTAAATTCATTCCAATTTTCATCAAAATAATTGATTTTGATGGTGCTACATCTGCTTACACGTTCTCTAATATTAGGAATACTTAAACAACCTTCTTCAAAAAACCATTTTTCGCCTGTTTCTGCTACCATTGTTGGATTCACAAATACTTTTTTCATATCTGTTATATCGTCGTCCATTTTGTCTGCATCTATCACAAACAAACGCAATGCAAGCCCAATTTGAGGGGCAGCAAGCCCAACACCGTTAGCTTCGTACATAGTTTCGTACATATCAGCTACAAGTTTGGGAAGATTGATATTTGGGTCGTTGCGGTCTATTTCTGTGGCTTTTTTGCGAAGAACAGCATCACCGTAAGCTACTATTGGATAAATCACTTTTTTAAAAATGTTTTTTTGGTTATGGTAATTTTATTATAAAATTAGTTTTTTTGGCAAAATTAGCATTTTATTTCAAAAAACACAAAATTTTATATGAAAGGAAGAAGGTGTCAGGAGAAAGGTGTCAGGAGAAAGGTGTCAGGAATCAGGAGAAAGGTGTCAGGAGAAAGGTGTTAGGTGTCAGGAAAATACAAAATTCATTATTCATTATTTATTTTTATAAAAACAAAAAATCCAACCATTTTTATTAAAAAAATAGTTGGATTTTTTTATTTTGGTAAAAAATAGCCAGGAATCAGTAGCCAATAAAAAATAATCATTAAAAAGTATTTTCCTGCCCCCTTTCTCCTGACACCTTAAAAAAAGTTATTTACTTCCTTTTGTTTTACCACCTACAAGCGTCATTTCATCAATAAGATTTTTTGCACCGCCTATTTTTTCAATGGTAAATAATACATAACGAATATCCACATTGATACAACGTTGGAGATTAGTTTCAAAAGCAATATTTCCGCTCATTGCCTCCCAATTACCATCAAAAGCACAACCTATCATTTGTCCTTCTGCATTGATAACAGGGCTTCCTGAGTTACCACCTGTAATGTCATTGTTAGAAATAAACGCAACAGGAACCGTTCCATTCACTTCATAACGACCAAAATCTTTAGCTTTATACACTTGGCGTAATTTTTCAGGGATAACAAATTCAGGGTTAGATGGGTCTTCTTTTTCCATAATGCCTTCCAAAGTTGTAAGGAATTGGTAATTAACCGCATCTCTTGCTTTGTAAGCACCTACTTTTCCATAAGTAAGGC
The DNA here is from genome assembly GCA_013297825.1 of Cytophagales bacterium. Classification (GTDB taxonomy): domain Bacteria; phylum Bacteroidota; class Bacteroidia; order Cytophagales; family Microscillaceae; genus JAAFIN01. The sequence continues at coordinate 401 of JAAFIN010000359.1, read as the reverse complement.
GTGGGGTAGAGTTTGCATCAGGATAATAGAATTTATCTTTGTTCATTTCTCTTGTTCCACCAATATAAAGACGGTTATTTTTTGTTAAAATATCTCTGTAATCCATTGGGAAACTGCGACTTGTTTTGATGATACTTGCTACGATTTTGAGTGCAGGGTCATCAGCAATAGCTTCTTTTGAAGGTTTTTTTGCAAATTCATTCATTTTGCTTTCGCTTGCAAATATTGATTTGCTATACACCATTTCAGCATATTTCGCAAAACCCATAGCTTTAGCATCTTTCAAAATATCAGGCATAAGTTCTGCTGGGATACCTTCTGCGGTCATTTCGTACAATGCAGCCATAATATTTTGGTCAATGGTTACGTTATAATCTTTGAAATGTTCTTTGATAGTGCTT
>JAAFIN010000358.1 GCA_013297825.1 Cytophagales bacterium | reverse complement strand
TCAAAGTTACTCGTGTTACATCTAATATTCTTAATACTTCTTTACTTTTCATAACACAAAAATAAATACATTTTTTGTATAAAAAAAATATATATTTATATTTTTTTATAGCTATTTACGTACTATATTTTTAATGAAATTTATTTTTTTGCGTAAAAAAATTACTAAAAAAATAATAAAATTTGGCATTTTTTTAGCAACAATTGCCCCACCTTCCACCTAACTACTTTCCCCTAATACCTTTTAATTTTAATTTAAAAAAATAAAAAAATAGCAATATTCGTAAAAAATCTCTAAATTTGCACTTTCTTTTTAAAAAATAAAAAAATATTGAGAAATCTGTTGAATTTACAATAAATTCAAATTTTTGTTGAAAAAAATTTTAAAAAGAGTGAATTAGATTATTGCAAATTTTTATTTTTCACATTACAAAAATAAAATATGGAAAAACTCCGTATCCTTTACGTAGCCCACGAAATAGCGCCTTTTCTCCAAACAAGTGCAGTAGCTGAGTTTGTTCGCAAACTTTCTGCCACGATGCAAGAAAAAGGAATGGAAATCAGGGTTTTAGTCCCTCGTTTTGGTTCTATCAATGAAAGAAGAAACAGACTGCACGAAGTTGTGAGACTTTCAGGGATAAATATCACAGTAGGCGAAGAAGAAAAATCACTTGTGATTAAAGTTGCCTCTGTACCAAATGCCAAATTGCAGATATATTTTATTGACAATGATGATTGTTTTCATGGAAAAAACATTTTTTTTGACCCAGAAAATAATTTTTTGCCTGATAATGATGAAAAATTTGCGTTTTTTTGCAAAGGTGCATTAGAAACTGTACGCAAATTAAGCTGGACACCTGACATTATTCATTGTAATGATTGGCTTACAGGTCTTATTCCACTTTATTTAAAAACCACTTACCGCAAAGACCCTCTTTTCAAAAATACCAAATGCGTATTTTCAATATTTGATTCTTATTTTAATGCACAATTTAAAGAGAATATATTGGACAAAGCACGTATGAATGACATAGAAGAAGATTTGTTGCCTGCTCTACAAAAAGATGTATATAAAGGCATTATGGACATTGCTTTCCAATATTCTGATTTGGTAACACGAGGTCAAGAAGATTATAAAACAGAAACCAACCAAATCCTTATTAACGCAAATAGAGAAATCCATTCTTTTGTAAATGATGAATTTGATTATTACGAACTTTATAAACAACTCCACCATGAACCTGCCATTGTTTCTTAAAAACCACAACACCATTTTTGTTATACTTCTTTCCTCTTTCTTTTTTGCTTGCGAACAATCCAAAAATATTGGTTTTGACCTTGTGCAAAAAGACCCTGTGCGTGTCATTGAATCTGATACTTTTACTGTAAAAGTATCCTCTGTGCAAGGTGCTATACCTGTTACCAAAAATGCAGGTGTATTGCTTTGTGGTAAATATAAAGACCCTGATTTTGGGGTCGTAGATGCGAGCCTTTTTACGCAATTTTTGCCTACTTTTGACCAAATAAGCACCGTTACAACAGGTGATAAACCTGTGAATTTTGATTCTGTAACCGTAAATTTTGGGTATTATAGCAAATATGGTGTTACAAATAAAAAACAAAAATTTCGTTTGCATCAAATTAGTAATCTTCCTGTTAATAATAATTTATCAAGTACTGAGGATTATACCATCAATTCTTCCCTTATTTATGACCCTAATCCACTTGCTGTGATAGAACTGATGGGTGATACCATTGCAAAACGTGGTGTTTTGTCTTTTAATCTTTTTACAAGTGCCAACAAACCAGAGCAAACATTGTACTCAGGGGCAACTGTTTTAGATAATAAATTAAAAAATTGGGCACGAAATAATGTTCAAAAAAGTGCTATTACAGATGAGTTTAGAGGCTTTGCTTTGGTACCTGATGCAAGTGATGATGCTGGTGTAATGGGTTTTTATGGTGATTTTAACTCGAAACTCATTATACATTATAGCCAAGCACAAGCTCGCACAGGAAAACCTGATTCAATCGTCAAAAGAGTAGTAGAGTTTTATCCTACCAATGCAAAATTCAATAGGATACAAAAAGACCGTCAAAATACTGCTATTCAAGATATCAATACAGAACTTCAAAGCAAAGATGTAAGTCTTACAAATGGTATTGGTTATTTGCAAGCAGGATTGGGTATGCAGTTAAAAGTAGAATTTCCTACTTTGAAAAATATTAAAAATTTGGGTAGTGTAGGTGTAAA
>JAAFIN010000357.1 GCA_013297825.1 Cytophagales bacterium | reverse complement strand
TTTGAACTTTTTGAACCTTAAACTTTTCCAAAATGTGGCAATTAGCATTTAATATAGCAAGTAGATATTTTTTTTCAAAACACAAAACCCAATACATTAACATTATAGCCATTATTTCAATGCTTGTGGTAGCAGTAGGAGCTATGTCGTTGATAGTGGTGCTTTCGGTATTCAATGGATTAGAAGTTGTGATATTTGGCTTACACACCAAATTTAACCCTGATATAAAAATCCTTGCGAAATTGGGAAAATCCTTTGAAAAAAATGAAATTTTAGATAAAAAAATTCAAAAAATCCAAAAACTTAACAAAATTCGTGGCATTTCGGAAGTCATAGAAGATAATGCACTTTTGCGTTACCAAGACAAACAAATTATTGTAACCATAAAAGGTGTAGTGAATGATTATAACAGGCTTACAGGTTTGGATTCTTGTATAGTATATGGGAAATTTGAGCTAATACACCAAAATCAACCACTTGCAGTAGTTGGGCGAGGCATACAATATCACTTGGCAATTTCTACCCAAAATCAATTTGACAGGCTTGAATTTTGGTATCCAAAACGCAACCAAAAAATAAACCTTAGTTCTACCAACCCAGAGAAAAATTTTAATAAAAATAGCTTAATGCCCGCAGGAATTTTCTCCTTAGAACAACAATATGAAGGAAAATATGTATTTGTTCCTTTAACATTTGCCCAAAAACTTTTGGAATATGACAACCAACGCACCAGCATAGAAGTATATTTTGAAAAAAACATTAACCTTGATGTAATGAAAACAAACATTCAAAATATTATGGGCAATGATTTTATTATTCAAACCAACCGAGACCAACAAGCAAGCCTTATGCGAGCTTTGAAGGTAGAAAAATTGTTTGTGTATATTACGCTCACGTTTATTTTGGCGGTTGCCTCTTCCAATATCTTTTTTACTTTGATGATGTTAGGCTTAGAAAAGAAAAAAGACATTGCAATATGGCAAGCAATAGGTGGAAATGAAGGATTTATTTTTAAAATTTTTATTTGTTTGGGCAGTTTTATTGCGGGAATAGGCGGAATGTTGGGGCTTTTGTTGGGTATTATTTTTTGTTGGTTGCAACAAACTTTTGGTTTTATTACGCTTGATACCCAAACCACACTTATATCTGCCTATCCTGTGCAAATGGAATTTATGGATTTTTTATATACCTTATTTTCTATTATTTTTATCACAATGCTTGCTTCTTATTTGCCTGCTTATAAAGCAAGCAAAATACAGATAAAGGAAAATTTGTAAAAAGATGAGCCATAAAAAATATAACTTAATAATGTGATAATAATGCTTTTTATGAATTTTTTTGAGTATTCATTCAATTTTTTTTTAATGATACAAAAAAATCTAATAAAAAAAAGACAAAATTATACGCATATTTAAGGTAAAAAAAATAAAAAATATTATTATTAAGTATGTAATATTTTTTCAAAAAAATACAAAAAAATCTATTTTTTTCCAAAAATTGCCTTCCCTATTCTTACACAAGTGCTACCCATTTCTAAGGCAATTTTGTAATCAGCACTCATACCCATAGAAAGCTCCTTTATGTCCAAAATAGGATATTCTTCGGTGCTATATTTTTTCAAAGTTTCATAAAAACTGCGTAATCCTTTAAACTCTTTTTCTATTTGTGTGGTGTCATCTGTATAGGTTGCCATACCCATAAGACCTGTTATTTTGACATTTGACATATTTGCAAAATCCTTGTTTTGGAACATTTCGTTTGCTTCTTCATAGCTAAAACCGAATTTTGTAAGTTCTTGTCCAATATGAATTTGGAGCAAACACTCTTGTATTCGTTCATGTTTTTTAGCATTTTTGTTTATTTCTTGCAAAAGTGTGTATTTATCTACGCTATGAATGATAGAAACAAAGTCTGTAACATATTTTGCCTTGTTACTTTGCAATGTGCCTATAAGATGCCAACTGATGTCATTATAGAGCTTTTGGGTATCAAAATGCTTAGAAAGTAGCTCCTGGACACGATTTTCAGCGAAATTCCTTGCTCCTGCTTGGTAGGCTTCGCTAATATGGGTAACTGGAAAATTTTTGCTGACTGCGAGGAGTTTTGCTTTATAATTATCTTCCACAATAGTTTTAAAGTGGAGATAATTTTCTGAAATACTTGACATATAATAAAATAAATTGTAACTATTTAGCCCTTTTGAAAAAAGGAAAAATTTTGATAAAGGTTAATATTTTTGAGTGTTTGAAAAACGTTAAGTCCATGTTTTTTGATGGTGTCAATAACACTTTGAATACGAGCAT
>JAAFIN010000356.1 GCA_013297825.1 Cytophagales bacterium | reverse complement strand
ATTTTGAGTTGTGTAAGTTCATTGGAGGTATTCGCAAGATTTTCAGCATTTCTGCCTGTGATAACAACTTTTGCCCCAGCTTTTCCAAATTCTATGGCTAAAGCTTTGCCTATTCCTGATGTTGCCCCTGTGATGATTGTAATTTTGTTTTGCATAAGAAAGTTTAAAAAGTTTAAGGTTTAAAGTTTAAGGTTTAAAGTTCAAGGTTTAAAGTTCAAGGTTTAAAGTTCAAGGTTTAAAGTTCAAGGTTTAAAGTTCAAGGTTTAAAGTTCAAGGTTTAAAGTTCAAAAAAGTTAAATTTGTATTTAATCCTGCTAATCTCAAAATACTAAAAATCCTGCTCTTATTTGGCTGTTTCATTCACCATTCACCATTTACCATTCACCATTCACCATTCACCATTCACCATTCACCATTTACCATTTACCATTATTTCTTAATTCTTCGCTTCAAATCAATGCCTTCACTTTGCGTATTTTGACCAACCACCAAAGGTGCTTTTTCAACTACCACAGAACTTGGGTCTAAACCAAACCAATTTTCATCAGAGGTAGACACATTTTTTAAGACAAAATAACCGTCCATTATAAGATTATCCAACCAAGAAAGTTTATTTTCATTAGAAAGAAAACTTTTTAGAAGTACAAACCTAAAATCATCTGCTGGATTAAGTTCGCCTATTTGATTGTATTTATTTATCCTTTCGTCTTTATTTTTGTGTATTTCGCCATTTGCCAAAAGCGTATCAACTACTTTTTTGAAAAATACGTCAATTCTATTTTCAACCCTAAAACCCAAATAAAAACATATTTTTACAATATCTTCTTCTGCCAAGATATTATAATCATATTCCATTGTATTGGGTTCATCAGTAGTTTTTACGTGAATAAACCAATAAATATCTGCTCTTTTGGGTTGTTTTTGAAAAATAGATTTCAAAATATTTATCTCAATTTCATCTTCATTTTCAATACTTGTGAGATAAACCAAATTTGTGGCATAAAAAGGGATTTTTTGGTCGTGGCTTAAATCTTTCAATGAATCTTTATAATCATTCAATTTAACTTTTTCTTTGTCTGTAAGCTCTCTTTTGATATTAGAAGCACGATACATCACCAACATTACAAGCATAATCACCGCACCAATAATCAAAGTTACAAAACCACCGTGAAAAAATTTGGTTAAATTTGCGATTAAAAATGAAATTTCAATCGCAAAATACAATCCAATAAAAGGAATAATTACCCAAATTGGCGTTTTTTTGAGGTGCAAATAATAACCCAACAAAATCGTAGTCATCAACATTGCAAGCGTAATGGCAAGCCCATAAGCAGCTTCCATATTGCTTGATTCGTGAAAATACAACACAATACCAATACAACCTGCCCACAAAAGCCAATTTACACTTGGTACATAAAGTTGTCCTTTTTCATTGCTTGGATAATTAAGCGTAACTTTAGGCCAAAATTTGAGGCGAATTGCCTCACTTATCAGCGTAAATGAACCTGTAATAAGTGCTTGACTTGCAATAATCGCAGCAAGTGTTGCAATAAAAATTCCTATTACCAAAAACCATTCTGGCATAATGGTATAAAATGGGTTATCTGTGTGCAGTTTTTTGCCTTCTCTTGCCATAAGCCAAGCACCTTGTCCCATATAATTAAGAATCAAAGTGATTTTTACAAAAATCCACGAAATGCGAATATTTCCTCTGCCACAATGTCCCAAATCTGAATAAAGTGCTTCTGCTCCTGTGGTACAAAGAAAAACCGCACCCAACAACCAAAAACCTTCTGGTTTATCAGTCAATAATCTAAAAGCATAATAAGGATTTAAGGCATTTAACACATTAAAATTATTTACAATTTGTCCAATGCCTAATGCTCCTAACATCAAAAACCAAATGAGCATAATAGGCCCAAAAGCCTTTCCAACTACCGCAGTTCCAAATCTTTGGAATAAAAAAATCACCGAAATAATGGCAATTACAATCGGAATTGTAGGAATATCTTTATTCAAAACCCTTAATCCTTCCACCGCAGATGCTACCGAAATAGGAGGCGTAATAATGCCATCAGCAAGCAACGCAGCACCGCCAATCATAGCAGGATAAACCAACCAAGCACGTTTTTTGTCTTTTACCAATGTAAAAAGCGAAAAAATACCGCCTTCGCCATTATTATCAGCTCTAAGCGTAAGAATTACATATTTTAAAGTGGTTTGAAGGGTTAAAGTCCAAAAAACACACGAAATTCCGCCCAAAACAATCATTGCATCAATAGGATTTTTTTCGCCCACAATTGCCTTCATCACATAAAGCGGAGATGTGCCAATGTCGCCATAAATAATTCCAAGTGTAACAAAAAGCGAGGCAATCGTTATTTT
>JAAFIN010000354.1 GCA_013297825.1 Cytophagales bacterium | reverse complement strand
GAATCATAACCGAGTAATTTTGCCCTTTGAAAACGCAAATCCAACAAAGATTTTACGACATTTTCATTGTTAAAATCATTTTTTTGAAAACCTCTTGTGCTGTATGCAAACCACATTTTCCTTCGCAAATCTCTGTTATCACAATAAGTAACAAACGCAAAATAAGTCGGAAAATCCAAACCAAAAAGCCATTTATCCGCTTGATTTTCTGCTATAGCACGCTGTTTTGCTTGTGCAATAATTTCTTTGGGCAAACCCTGCAAATCTTGTTCATTTTCCACATAAAGCGAAAAATTTTGGGTATCTTTCATTACATTATTGCCAAATTTCACAGAAAGTGAAGCCAAATTTTCATCAATTTTAGAAAGTTCTGCTTGTTTTTCAGGCGAAAGTTCCGCCCCATTGCGTACAAATTCTTTGTATCTATTATTTAAAATCGTTTTTTGTTCGGTGGTTAGTTTTTTAGTGCCTTTTTCTTTTTTTAGTTTTTTATTATTTTCAATTTCAAAAATTTCTTTTATTTTCAAAAAAAGTGCTTTATTTTGGATAATCTCATTTGAAAAATTAGCCAAAATAGGCGAAATTTTTTCGGTAATTTCGTTAATTTCAGGCGTATTTTCTGCGTGAGAAAGATTAAAAATAATACCTGTAACCAGATTAAGTTGCAAATCCACAAATTCCAAAGCACCAAGTGTATTTTCAAAAGTTGGTTTTTCAGGGTTTTGAGCAATAATTTCAATATCTTTTTTTGTTTTTTCTAAAAGAAAATCAAAAGCAGGTAAAAAATCTTCTGTTTTTATTGTTGAAAATGGTGCAGAACCATAATGCGTTCCCCATTTTTCAGTTAAAATGTTGGTCATAAGAATTAGAAATTAGGAATTAAGAATTAGGAATGGAACAGTCCAAATACGTACAATGGACTTTAGCCTGTTGTTTCTACACAACAGGCTAAAGCCTGTTGGTACGTTGTGATTATATTTTTTTGCCAAAAATACAAAAAACTTTATAATAAAATACCAAAAATACACTATCAAAATTTAGTAATTTTGTATAAATTGCAAAAATTTTGTTTTTAATTTCTATAATTTATTTTTCAATTCATTTTATAATTTTCTAATTTTTTTAACTTATTACATTTAAAAATATGCTTTTCGCAAAAACTTATTCTAATAAATTATTATTTTTTAGTATTTTATTTCTTTTAAATACAAATGCTTTTGCACAAAATAAAAAAAATGATTCTCCGCTCACGCCTTATAATCCTTTTCCTGAAATGAGTCTTGTGAAAGGTGGCAAAGCACAATTTGGGAATGATAAAGGCGAAGAAAATGAACGTCCAATGTTTAATTCACAAATGAGGTCATTTTATTTGGACAATCAAGCTATTACAGTGGCACAATTTAGGTTATTTGCACGCATAAATCGCTATATAACCACCGCAGAAAAACAAGGTTTTTCTGAAAAATTGGTAAATGATAATAAAACTGAAAATAAAACCGAAAAAATAAATGGAGCTTATTGGGAATTTCCATTGGGAAAAAATGCCCCAAAAGCCAAAAGTGAAGAACCTGCACGTCATCTATCTTGGGCAGATGCACGTGCTTTTGCAATTTGGCTTGAAAAACGCCTTCCTACTGAATTTGAATTAGAATTTGCATTGCAAAGTGTTGAAAAAAACGCTGAAAAATATGAATTTGAAAGCTCTTTTTCAGAAGGACTTTTTTGGCATTGGTCAGAAAGTAGTTTTGTAAAATATGATGCCCAAAGTTATTATGATAAAAATAATAAAAATCCTTTGCGTGTTATAAAAGGCGGTGCAGGCAAAAATCGTTCATCTGCTCGTATTGCCCAAAATCCAAACCAAACGCTTTATGAATTGGTGTTTAGGTGTGCGAGAGACGAGAAATAATGGTGAATTGTGAATGGTAAATGGTGAATGAGAACAGCCAACAGCCTTTTTTTATTTTTTCAAATGTAATAAAAAAAAATAATGTAAGCAGAATAGTACATTCTGGTTACATTATTTTTTTTATTTTGGGCAATCGCAAGGATTGCCCCTACATTTTAATCCTTAAACTTTGAACTTTAAACCTTAAACTTTCTAAGCCCACGCAACTGTTGCGGTTTCAGTAGTAAGCACTTCTTCGTCAAGCAAGCGAACTGCAAGTCCAAGCGTTTTAGGCAATTCGTAAGCAAAGTAGAATTTCATCGTTTGTAATTTGCTTTCGTAGAAATGTGTATCTTCTTCTGTGTGTTTGCCAATAATAAGGGCTTTTTTCGCTACAATTGCTTGCATTAACCATTGCCAAGCTACCGCAGTAATACCGAAAAATTCCATATAAAGCGTTGCGTCAGCTAAGAAACGTTCAGTTTCGCCTTTCATTGCAAAACCAATTAAATGCTGGGTTACTTTTTGGAGAGATTGGGCAGTTTCAGACAATTTTTGAGCATATTTTTTCAATTCATCATAATTCATTGCCTCTTGAATGGTTTTTTGTACTTCTGAAAAATAAAGCATTGCAGCTTTTCCATTTTTCATTACAATATTTCTACCCAAAAGTGCTTGTGATTGAATACCTGTTGTGCCTTCATAAATAGTCGTAATACGAATATCTCTGTAAAGTCTTTCCGCAGGGAAATCTGTGCAATATCCAC
>JAAFIN010000355.1 GCA_013297825.1 Cytophagales bacterium | reverse complement strand
TCATGTTTTAAAATAATACTTTTTTTTGTGCGGTTATAATCTTTATTTTGTTTTTTTAATTTTAAAAGATTTTTTTCAATCTTTCATAAAAACGCACAAACTTAGTATTTTTTTGGTAAAAAAAAAATGAAAATAAAAATTTTAATAAAAATTTTTTGTAAAAAATGTTTTTTTTCAAAATTTTTCAAAATTTTATTAAAATTTTTATAAAAATAATACTTGTATTTTTTCCCCTGCCCCCTTTCCCCTGACCCCTTTCCACTTATACCTCCTCCACCTCATCTCCTGGAAGTGGCGTAGTAGTACGTTCCACAAATGTATCAATAACAGTTTTGTTCAAAATCATATATTCAAACATATTTTTATCCTCATTTTTAATTTCTCCATTGTTGTCAGGAGCTAAAGTTCTTTGGATAAGGGTCAAATATCTTACATCAGAGCCTTCACAAAAATTTAATTTTAGGATTGTATGAATACCTGCATAACCATCTACTTGTCTTAGGCGATAAAAATCTTCATAATCTCCATTTTCCATTTTATATTTTAGGTCTTGAAATTCCTTATCATTGATAGGCGTAATAAGCAAAGGCAATTCTAAATCTGTAGTCCATTTTCCCAAAACCTCATCAAAAGGAGAATTTGCTTGCGAGGAAGTTACTATCCAAGCCATAACCATTATCAATACAAATTCACACAACCACACTAACCACAAAAAAAGCCCTGTTACCGCACCACTGCCTCCTATTGACCACGCACCTGTTTCGCTTACAATTCCCATTCCTTCCATTATTTTAGAAGGGTCAAGGGCTAACATCAATGAAACATTCATATCAGCAAAATTATCTTTGCCTGCGATAAGTGCAAGCCAAACTGCCCACTGCACATACCAACCCACAAAAGCTGCAAAAAGTGAAAACGAAAGTCCTATTATTGGGTTTCGCACTTTGCCATAATACACCGCAAAACTTGCCAAACCACCACAAAACGAACCATAAATTACGGTAATAATAAAACTAAGATAAACAAGAGGGCTGTATCTAATAGCGTGTGCATATAAATACCCAAATATAGGTATGCCAACCAAGACAAATATCACAAAAAGTACCCAAGCCATTGGCTCTACTTTGCCTGATGCTTTGTAATAAGCAAAAAAAGACTATGAAAAAAGTTTTCGCTTTTTTACTCCTCTTTACATTTGCTACACCTGCGTTTGCTGACGAAGGAATGTGGCTTTTGTTGCTTTTGGGCAAAAAATATGAGGAAATGAAAAAAATGGGCTTAAAGCTCAAAGTTGAAGATATTTACAGCGTAAATAAATCTTCCCTAAAAGATGCTATTATTCAGTTACGTAGCAATGGACGTGGTTTTTGCACAGGTGAAGTGATTTCAAAAGAAGGGCTTATCCTTACCAATCACCATTGTGCTTATGGTCAAATTCAATCACATTCTACTCCAGAAAAAGACCTTTTAACAAACGGTTTTTGGGCAATGAACAAAAAAGAAGAACTTGCTAATCCAGGTTTGGAAGCATCTTTTTTGGTAAGAATGGAAGATGTAACTGCTAAAGTTTTGGCTGAAATGAACGACAAAATGACTGAACAAGAACGTACAAAAAAATTTGTTGAAGTATCAGGTCGCATCAAAAAAGAAACTGAAGATGCTGAAAAAGCAAAAGGAAATATGTATGAAGCAAATGTTTCTACATTTTTTGGTGGAAACGAATATTATTTGTTGGTGTATGAAGTATATAAAGATGTTCGTCTTGTGGGCGCACCTCACGAATCAGTGGGGAAATTTGGTGGTGATACCGACAACTGGATGTGGCCAAGACATACAGGTGATTTTTCGCTTTTGCGTGTGTATGCTGGCAAAGATGGCAAACCAGCAGAATATTCTGCGGATAATGTGCCTTTGAAACCTCGTCATCACTTCCCTATTTCTTTAAATGGTATCAAAGAAGGCGATTTTACAATGGTATTTGGTTTTCCTGGTCGTACAAGCAGATTTATGACTTCTTACGGAGTGGATTATACCATCAACAAACGCAATCCTGCGGTGGTAAAATTACGTGATAAACGCCTTGCAGTAATGAAAGAAGGTATGGACAAAAGCCCAGCAGTTCGCTTGCAATATGCTTCAAAATACGCAAGTATTGCAAATTATTGGAAAAACTGGCTTGGTGAAACCCAATGCCTCAAAAGACTTGGCGTGCATGGCAAAAAACAAACCGAAGAACAAGCATTTGCTAAATGGGCTGCTGCTGATGCAACACGCAAAGAAAAATATGGCAATGTACTTTCTGAATTAGACAATGCTTACAAAACAATGGGTAAATTTGGGCTTGCAGGCGAATATCTCAACGAAGGACTTTTTGCACCTGAATTGTTGCCTTTGGCTCGTGGTGTTCAAATGATGGTAGAAAGTGGCAAAACTGATGACCTTGCAAGCACTATCAAAGAACATTTCAAAGATTATAACGTAACCATTGACCAAAATATTATGGCTGCATTGTACGAAATGACCGCAGAAGGTATCCCAGCAGAACTTATGCCTGATATTTTGAAAGATG
>JAAFIN010000353.1 GCA_013297825.1 Cytophagales bacterium | reverse complement strand
CTAATTTATCACTTTCGTCCATATTTACCTTTTTTTGTCCAAATTCAGGCATCAAATAAACCGATTTTAGATAAAAATATTCTGCATTTTTGTCTTTTTCTTTCAAAGCAATAAAACTTTTGTCATAAAAATAAAACGCACTCACAGGATTATCTTTGTCTTGAATCACAATCGCAGAATCCAAAGCATCTTTTGCTTTTGATAATTGGTTAAGTTTTACGTGGTTTTTTGCTTTGTAATAATAAAGGTCAGGGTTTTGTGCTTTTTGTGGCGTACCAAAATAAAATTCTGCTTCTTTGTATTTTTTTTCTATAAAAAAACTTCTTCCCCAAATAATAAAATCATTTTCTTGCATTTCTGCTTTATTTTCAAACATCAGATTTAATACTTTTCGCATTTCTTCATATTTTTTTTGTTCAAAAAATATTTTAGATTTTAGGCGAAGTGCATCAATATCTTTGGCATCTTTTTTTAATAAAATTTCAGTATCTTTCAATGCTTTTTCATATTCTTTTTTTTCCAAAAAAAGGCTTCCACGATAAAAATATGCAAATTCGTTATCTTTTGCATTTAAAAAAATGGATTTATTCAAAAAAAACAACGCTTCATCATACATATTGGTCAAAAAATACACACTTCCAAGTCCATTGATTGCTTCTATTTGGGTTGTATCTTTTTCATAAATACTCAAAAAATCCTCCTCTGCTTGTGCATAATCCTCCAACGCAACCGCAGTATTAGCACGCCCAAGCACTGCTTCGGTTTGGCTTTGGTATTTTGGTAAAAGTGCATTATAATCCTTGTAAGCTCTCTCGTAATCACCTTTTGCAAAATAATAAAATGCACGTGAATACAATGCTTCATATCCATCAGGACGCAATGCAATGGCTTTATTCAATTCATTAACTGCTTCTTCGTCTTTATTTTGGTTAAATAATTCGGTAGCTTTTTTATAATTTTTTTGATAATCTTCGTCTATTTGTTTTTGCGTTTGTGCCAAAATAATATTTGGTAAAAAGCAAAAAATAAGCAAATAAATAGCAATAAAATAAATATAAATTGTTTTTTTTTTCATAAAAGTAATAAAAAATTTTGTAAAAGATAACAGCCAGATTGCTACGCAATGACACAAGATTATTAAAATGGCTGTTTCATTCATCATTTATCATTCAACATTAAAAAATGGCTGTTTCATTCCTAATTCCTAATTCTTAATTCCTAATTATTACGCCTTGTTTTCACAATTTTCTTTTTTACATTCCCCATAAAAAATAAGCGAATGGTGCATAATATCAAATTGCAATAAGTCACCAATCATATTTTGGATATTTTGGACACGAGGGTCGCAAAATTCGGTTACTTTGTGGCAATGCGTACAAATGAGATGGTCGTGTTGTTTGAAGCCATACGATTTTTCGTATTGGGCAAGATTTTTACCAAATTGATGTTTTACAATTAAATTGCAATCCAACAAAATATCTAATGTATTATAAACGGTTGCCCTGCTGACACGATAATTTTTATTTTTCATAGAAATATAAAGTTCTTCTACGTCAAAATGGTCAGTTCTGGAATAAATTTCTTCTAAAATCGCAAATCTTTCAGGGGTTTTGCGAAGTTCTTTTTTTTCTAAATAAGCCAAAAAAATCTTTTTGACTTCTTCGTATAAATTGGTGTTTAGTGGCATAGAAAAGTTCAAAGTTTAAAAAGTTCAAGGTTCAAAAGTTCAAAAAGTTCAAGGTTCAAAAATTGAATAAAATCCTGCCAATCCTTAAATCCTGAAAATCCTGATGCAGACTTTGGTTGTTTCATTCAACATTTATCATTTATCATTAACAACGTCTTTTTTTATTTCTAAAATCATTTTTTCAATGCTTTCTTGATTTTCAAAAGCATTTCTATAAATACCTTTTACAAGGTGTTGGTTATCAAGGAGATATGTGATGCGTTTGGTCATATCAAATAATTCATCATAAGCATCATATTTTTTAGCAATGCTGTGCGTAGGGTCAGCCACCAAATCAAAAGGGAGATTGTGTTCTTGTTTAAAACGAAAATGTGTATCCAAATTATCTTTGCTAATACCTAAAATTTTGATGTTTAATTTTTCAAAAAAAGTGTATGTATCGCTAAAATATTTTGCCTCTGTGGTACAAATGGGTGTAAAATCTTTTGGGTAAAAATAAATAATAAGCGGTTGCTGTGCAAAATCTTTGGACAAATGTAAGGGATTAAAACCTGTGCTTTCGCCCTCAAAATCAGGTGCAGGAAGATGTAATAAATTCAATGGTGAATGTTAAATGGTGAATGTTGAATGAAGCCCCCTAACCCCCAAAGGGGGAATTTTTTTAGGAGAATTTTTAAAATTTTTAGTAAAAATTGTTTTTTTATTTTAATAAAAAGTATTGCAATAATACAAAAAAGAAACAGGATTTTCAAAGGAATAATTAAAAAAAAAGGGGTGTCTGACAATTTTTTTGGGAAAAATGAAAAAACAACTTAAAAAAACAAAAATTATTAGAAAGTTTTTTATTTTAATTTCCAACATTTTTGAAATACTTTTGTGGTAATTTTCTAAAAATACTTTGAACAACTAAAACTTACTTCTATGATGAAAAAAATTACTATACTTTTGATTTTTGTACTTTTTTTTGGTGGTGCGGTGTGTGGGCAGGGAAACATTGATAA
>JAAFIN010000352.1 GCA_013297825.1 Cytophagales bacterium | reverse complement strand
ATTAAAATATTAAAATATTTACAATTTGTATAAATTTATAAATAATTTGGAAAAAAGTACAGAAACTACGATTTTTGTAAAAAAAAATCAACAAAATCCACCCTGTACCATGAACAAAGATATAAAAAATTTAACATCTTGTTATATAGTTAGCCAAAAATCAGAAGAATTACGTTTAGAAAATCATTTGAATTTCACAAATTCCATTATACAACGAAAAAGTGTGAATATGGAAGAAGTAGGCAAAGGTTTAGATTTAAACATTCAACAACAAAGTGGTGTGATGAAATTCAAACGTTTTTTGAAAAATAAATTTACTACGTTTGGTTCTTTGTATCTTCCGTTTGTGATGATATTGATAAAAAAATTGTATTCAGATACAAATACCTTGTTTTTAGCCATTGATGGTACAAATTTAGGTAATTCTTGTGGTGCTTTAATGGTTTCAGCAATTTTTGGAGAATATCAAATTCCTTTGTGTTGGTCAGTAAAAAAAGGTAATAAAGGTCATTTTTCAGCATCAGAACACCAAAAATTACTTGAAACTGCAAAGCAAATCATTCCAAATATTGAAAAAGTAATTGTTTTGGGAGATGGTGAATTTTATTCACACGAATTGGTAAGTTTCATTGAACAAGAAAAGTGGCAATATGTATTCAGAATGGCAAAAGATACCATTATTGAGGATAAAAATTTAGATACTTATAAATTGAAAGAATTAGAATTTGATAAATTTTTACATTTTTTTTATTTGGAAAATTGTACAGTTGGAGAAAAAAGGAAAGAGGGTGTAAATATTTTTGGTATTCACGAAAAACAATATAAAGACCCTATTTATTTGGCTTCAAACATAGATAATTTGCCTGAAATAAGATATATTTATAAAAAAAGATGGTGGATTGAAACGCTTTTTGCAGGTATAAAATCAAGAGGATTTAATATCCATAAAACCAGAATCAAAAACCCTGAAATGTTGAGTAATTTGCTTATTTTTGTTTGTATTGCATTTTGTTTTTGCCACATTATAGGAAAAAATATCCTTGATACACAATATATTTTACCAAATATTTTGAGAAAAGACAGAATTGATAGTTATTCTGCTGTAAATATTGGATTAAAGATAGTAGAATATTGTTATGAAAAAAAAATCCCTTTTTTTCATTTTTTTCAAAATATAATAGATTATCCAAACTTGAAAACGCAAACTATTATGATGTAAAATGTAACTTATTGATTATCAATTACTTATATCTCAAAAAACAATTTATCACTTTTGCAACTTTTTTTACACTTTTTTTTCAAAAATAAGTGTATGGTTTTAAATACCCAATCTTTATTTTCATTTAAAAATGCAAGGTCTGCTTTAATTTCACAAGGTATATTCTCTGGGTTGTCCAAATGTTTTTTTGCCCATTCAATCAAAGGAAATAAATTAGCAAATCTCATTTTTCCACGCACAGAAGGTGGTATAAAACTTGAATTTTTACTTAACACCCAACGTTGCCTTAAAAGCCCTGATTGTTTTAAAAAAGCCTTAAAAACCACTCTACATGACAATTTTTAAAATAATGTCATCAATGCGTTTAAAGGCATTTTTAAGGTATAAAAAAAGATGTTCAAAATCATTTTTAAAGTGTTGTTGTTTTGATTGTGGGTTCATAATTTGCTTCAAGAAATCTTTACCAACTCTGAAAAAACTATTTGCTTTGTAACCATGATTTTTAATTTTAATAGGTTTTTGTTGGTTTCTTGCAAGCCCAACAACAAAAGCCAACGTAAAAGCCATTGCTACCAAAGCAAATAGTTTTCTAAACCTAACAGGGTCTGTCAAATGTGTATCTTCTAAATTAAAACCTCTTTTTTTGAAAGCCTGAAAAGTAGTTTCAATACTCCACCTATTTCTATAAATTTGTAAAATATTATCTGAATTTTTATCATTTGTAACAACTGCTAAAAAAGCTTTTCTTTTTTTTTCTGCACAAGGTTTTTGACGTTTTACTGCTAAATGAAGTGTTTTTTTAAAAATTTGAACATCTCTCAATACAGATTTACTTTTCCCCTCCATATATTCGCTAATTTGATGCTTTTTCCCTTGAAATGTAAAATATTGATTGGATTTTACATCTAAATAAAATATAATGTTTTCTTTTACTAAAAAATCTATCCATTTGTCACCAATAAACTCACTATCTGCAATTAAACATTTTATTCTTGATTTATCCACCAAACCTAAACACGCCAATATCATATACATTTTATCATCCACATCACAACAACCCCCATTTTCATTCACATTTTCAAACCAAATCGGAATACCTACTCCGTGTGTGTAAGCAACCAATGTGAGTATATTGTGTGTTGTTTGTCCAAATTCCCATTCTGTTCTATCCATACAAAAGGTTATTTTTCCTGTTTTGGGAAAAAGACTTAATAAAAAATAGGCTGCTAATTCATAATCAAAGACCACATCTGACATAAATCTTTGTAATCTTCGCATTTTGCTTGCCTCAAGAGATTCTCCTGATAATTTTTCTGCAATTTTTGAATATTGAACACTTGATGACCGTTCCAAAGCTACTATTATCATACACATAAAATCAAGATGACTTTTGTGCATTTTATTTTTCTGTAATTTTAAGATTTTGCTTATACTTTCTTCTAACATTTTTGTTATTTTTGCCTCGTATTCTGTTGAATATTTCATGGATTTACATTGGTTAATATTG
>JAAFIN010000351.1 GCA_013297825.1 Cytophagales bacterium | reverse complement strand
CATTCTTGGCTCAGGCGAACTATCCAAACGCCCAAAATCATTACGCAAATATTGTAAATAACCTGCCATTGCGACCATTCCAGCATTATCAGTACAATATTGAAAAGCAGGAATATAAATATTCCAATTTTCTTCTTCACCTAATTTTTGGAGTGCATTTCTTAGTCCTGAATTAGCTGACACACCGCCTGCAATAGCTACTTCTTTAATTCCTGTTTGTTTTACTGCGATTTTTAGTTTTTTTAATAAAATATTTATCAAAGTTTTTTGAACAGATGCACAAATATCATTGAGATTTTCCTGAATAAAATTTGGATTATTTGCAGTATTTTTTTTAAAAAAATTCAAAAATGCGGTTTTTATGCCACTAAAAGAATAATCCAAATTTGGCATTTCCACCAAAGGAAACGCAAAAGCATCAGGATTGCCTTGTTGGGCGTATTTATCAATCAAAGCACCACCAGGATAAGGCAAACCCATTAGTTTGGCGGTTTTGTCAAAAGCCTCACCCACTGCGTCATCTTGTGTTTCGCCCAAAATTTTCATTTTTCCAAAATCCTCAATAAGCACAATTTGTGTATGCCCTCCGCTTACTGTAAGACACAAAAAAGGAAAATTAGGCTTTGGTTCATCTATAAAATGTGCAAAAATATGTGCGTGCAAATGATGAACTTCCACCAAAGGCACACCCAATACCAATGACATACTTTTAGCAAAACACGCCCCTACAAGCAAAGAACCTAATAGTCCAGGTCCCTTTGTGTATGCGATTGCTTGAATTTGCGAAAGCGAAACATTTGCCTGTGCAAGTGCTTGCGAAACCACAGGAATTATATTGCTTTGGTGCGCCCTTGACGCTAATTCAGGCACTACACCACCATATAATTCGTGGATTTTTTGGGTTGATATGATGTTTGATAATATTTTTCCGTCTTCCATAACCGCACAAGCGGTGTCATCACAAGAAGATTCTATGGCGAGTAAAAGCAAAATTAATTAGGAATTAAGAATTAGGAATTAAGAATGGAAAAAGTCCTTTATTTTTGATTGTTTTTTTGTACCTAAATTTTTGCAAAGATATGAATTTTCTTTTTCTTGTTATAGATGTGTATGATTTGTGAAATGTTTTGGAAATTATTGGAAGTATTTTAATTTTTATGTCTTAAAAAAACCTTACAGGTTTAAATGACCTTTGTTTGTTATTCTTCTAAAAAAAGAATATTTTTGAGAAATTTTTTTTAACAACAAAAAAACATTCTTTCACACAAATCATTATAATTTTTATGGCAATTAAAAAAAATAACACCGAAAATACAGAAACCACACCTGTAAAAAAACGTGGCGGTCGCAAAAAAACAACTTCTATTGCAGAGCCTGAAATTATAGCAAAAGACGAAATTCTTTTTTCAAAAGAAGATGAAAGAGAAATTGAAGAAATGGGAAAATCACTTGTAGAAGGTTTTGATGCTTTATTGGAAGGAATTACTGCAGAAATTGAAAAAATTGATTTTTCGCAATTTACCCAAGAAATCGCACAAGAAAACTACGAATTTGACGAAAATACATCTTTGGAAGAACTTAAAGAAAAAAGAAAAAATATAAAAACTAAAATAAATGACATACAAATTTCTTTGGCACAAGCTATTGAAACGTCATTAAACCAAATTGCTGACCTTAAAAAACACGCAAAAAAACTTAAAAAACAACTCAAAAAGAAAAAATAAAAATACTAAGGTGTCAGGTATCAGGTATCAGTACAAAATACCAAATTTAGCTTTAAAAATAAGCTTTATAAGGGTTTTATTAGTTACTAACACCTTTTCACAATGGCTGTTTTACTGATTCCTGACACCTAATTCCTGACACCTTTTTCATAAATGAAACTTCGCAAACCTGTGCAGATTGCTTTGGTGATTTTCATTATTGCCATTATAATATTTGGCATAGAGGCTTATCACCAACGCCAAGCTGTAGGCAAAATCTTTATCAATATAAAAGCCTCCAAAGAACAACAAAATATTTTGGACACCACCGAAATCAAACGCCTTCTTACTGACAATGGAAAGGAGGTTTTGACAGGTATGTTTTTTAATAAAGTATCCATTAAAACCCTTGAAGCTCGTCTAAAAAACAATCTTTTTGTGGATAAATGCGAAATAGCACGCAATTTGAAAGGTGATTTGTTTGTGGAAGTTGCTCCTGCACGTCCCATAGCGAGGTTTATGCGTGAAGGAAAACCAGATTTTTATGTGGATAGCACAGGAAAAGTGATGCCTGTTTCGCTCAAAAATCAGGTGCGTGTAGTGCTTGTAACACGCAAGGATACGCAAGAAATTGATTTTGTGGATTATGACAAAAACCTTCTTTTTTTGCTTAGAGCAATTACAAAAGATGAATTTTGGAAGGCTCAAATTGCCCAAATTGACATAGATGAAGACCAAGATATTGTACTTTATACGCAAGTTGGCGGACAAAATGTAGTTTTTGGAAAACCTCAACAAATCCAAGAAAAACTAAAAAAATTACGTATTTTTTACCAAGAAATTATCCCAAGAAAAGGCTGGAAAGCATACAAAAAAGTTAATCTAAAATTTGAAAATCAGATTGTTTGCGAATAGCAGTTCAAGATTTAAGGTTCAAAGTTTAAGGTTTAAAAAATAAATAAACGTGTCATTCTGAAAGAGTCTGGCTGTTTTGTATTTGACTATTTTATTCTTAATTTATTATTCTTAATATTATGCTAAAAAAAATATTTAATACTGTTTTTTATAATTTTTATAAAATATTTATCTTAATATTTATTTTATTGCCTAATAATATCTACGCACAATGTGCTATGTGTAGAGCAACCATAGAAAATAGTGCAAGTAATGGCA
>JAAFIN010000350.1 GCA_013297825.1 Cytophagales bacterium | reverse complement strand
TCATAATGTTTTACCAAAACTCTTTTGAGGCTTGTAATTTGTTCTTGGCTCATTTCTCGCTGAAAAAGCCTAAGCAAACTTATTTGTAGTTCATTCAATGATGTGTTTGGTTGCATATTTTTATGATTTTTTTATGATTTTTGAAAAAATACAAAAAATTTAATTTCCTCTTAATTTTTCGGTTTTAACGTGATAAAAGGTATTATCATTTCTTCCAAAGAAACTCCTCCGTGTTGAAAAGTATCTTTGTAATAATTCACGTAATAATTAAAATTATTAGGATATGCAAAAAAATTGTCTTTTGTTGCAAATACATACGAAGTAGAAATATTAGGTTTTGGTAAGCCAAAACGCTCTGGTTTGCTGGCAACCATTACATTATTATCATCATCAAAATTAAGGTTCTTGCCTTGTTTGTAACGCAAATTTGTATTTACATTTTTATCACCCACAATGCGAAAAGGTCTTTTTACGCAAATTGTCCCATGGTCAGTTGTAATAAAAACTTTTACTTTTTTCTCACTTAATTTTTTCAAAATATCAAACAAAGGTGAATGTTGAAACCAAGATTTCGCCAATGACCTAAATGCTGAATCATCAGGCATAAGCTCACGTATCATATTCACGTCAGTACGTGCGTGTGAAAGCATATCCACAAAATTAAACACAATTGCATTAAATTGATTGGTATAAAGATTTTGCAAAGTATCTACCAAATGTTTTCCTTGTGTTTGTGTGATGATTTTGTGATAACTATATTTGACATTTTCCAATTTATTTTTTTTGAGATTTCGCCCCAAAAATGCTTCTTCGTTTAGATTTTTGCCTTCTTCGTCATCTTCTTGAATCCACAAATCAGAATGATTTTTTGCCATATCAGCAGGCATCAAACCCGAAAAAATTGCATTTCTTGCGTAAGCAGTTGTTGTTGGCAAAATAGAATAATATGAACTTTCTTCTTCTACGGTGAAATAATCCAAAATCAAAGGTTCTATCATTTTCCATTGGTCAAATCTTAGATTATCAATCAAAAAGAAAAAAACAGGTGTTTCTGGATTTTGTGTTGTATTTTGCAAACTTGGAAAAACTTTTTTCCTTAAAAGTTGGTGCGAAAGAATAGGACGTTCTGCGTTGGCATCATTGAGCCAATCCTCATAATTATTGTCCACAAAACGCACAAAATTATTATTAGCTTCGGTTTTCTGCATTTCCAACACTTCCGACATATCTTGTCCTTGTGTATTTTCAATTTCTAATTCCCAAAAAATTAATTTTTTGTAAATATCTGCCCATTCTTCGTGGTTGATATTGTCGTTGAAAGCCATTGCAAGATTGCGAAAATCTTGTTGGTAACCTTGATTTGTTTTTTCGCTAATAATGCGTTTATTTTCTAATATTTTTTTGATGGACGAAATAATCTGTGGTGTATTAACAGGTTTTACCAAATAATCCGCAATTTTTGCACCAATTGCCTCCTCCATAATGTGTTCTTCTTCGCTTTTGGTAATCATTACCACAGGAAGATTGGGGTGTGTTTGCTTGATTTGGGCAAGAGCTTCAAGTCCAGACATTCCAGGCATATTTTCGTCCAAAAACACAATATCAAAATCCTGTTCTTCTACTTTATCTAAGGCATCATTGCCACTTTTGACAGGCACTATATTATAGCCTTTTTTTTCCAACAATAAAATATGAGGTTTTAGCAGGTCAATTTCATCATCAGCCCACAAAATAGTGTGTTTCTGCATAAATAATTAGGAATGAGGAATTAAGAATTAGGAATGGAAAATTAAGGATTAAAAAATTTGTGCAATTTTTTCTTCAAAATTACAATAAAAATGGTTTTTGTACCAAAATATTTTTTTAAATTTTCTTAAAAATGAAAAAAGCCTTTATTCTAAAAAAGAATAAAGGCAATTTTTTTAAATTTTGCTGTTCAATTCATCATTTAACATTTATCATTCAACATTATTAAAAGTCTTCATCAGTGGAGAATTTAAGGCTTTCAGTTTTTTCTTGTGATTTTACAGAGGCTTTTTGGTATTCGCCAACGCGTTTTTCAAAGAAATTGGTTTTGCCTTGCAAACTAATCAATTCCATAAAATCAAAAGGATTTTGTGCGTTATAATGATTATTCAAACCCAATTCACGCAACAATCTATCTGCCACAAATTCAATATATTGGCACATCAAATCCGAATTCATACCTATCAAACGCACAGGCAAGGCATTTGTAACAAATTCTTTTTCAATCGTTACTGCTTCGGTAATAATTTCCAAAATACGTTCAGCAGATACTTTATTTTGGACATATCTGTTGTAAAGCAAACAAGCAAAATCACAATGCAAACCTTCATCTCTTGAAATCAATTCATTAGAAAATGCCAAACCTGGCATAAGACCACGTTTTTTGAGCCAAAAAATTGCACAAAAACTACCACTAAAAAATATACCTTCTACCGCAGCAAATGCAATCAACCTTTCCACAAAATTATCACTATTTATCCAACGCAAAGCCCATTCTGCCTTTTGTTTTACGCAAGGAATTGTATCAATAGCATTAAACAAATGTGCTTTTTCTGCGGTAGTTTTGATATAAGTGTCTATCAAAAGCGAATATGTTTCAGCGTGAATGTTCTCCATCATTACCTGAAAACCATAAAAACATCTTGCTTCTGGGCTTTGAATTTCTTTCATAAAATTCACAACAAGATTTTCATTTACAATGCCATCACTTCCTGCAAAAAATGCAAGCACGTGTTTTATGAAATGCTTTTCATTTTCGGTAAGTTTGTGTTCCCAATCTTTTAGGTCGTCAGCAAGGTCAATTTCTTCAGCAGTCCAAAAACTTGCTTCTGCGGTTTTGTACATTTGCCACATATCTTCGTGTTGGATAGGAAAAAGCACAAATC
>JAAFIN010000035.1 GCA_013297825.1 Cytophagales bacterium | reverse complement strand
ACCACAAAAAAAAAGCACACTAAAAATTAGTGTGCTTTTTCCGTTATTGATGTAAAAATTATGATAACAGAACAAAAGAAAGATGTTTTTTTAATCTTCTTCTTCTTGGTCGTCCTCGTCCTGTTCTTCTTCGTCCTCGTCTTGGTCGTCCTCGTCCTGTTCTTCTTCTTCGTCCTCGCTGTCCATAATAAAAATAAATTTCTCAAAAGTTTCACCATTTTTTAGGGTTACTTCTTCGTTTTCTTCTAATTCGTTAAGGACTGCATAAAGAAATGCACGAACTTGTGAATTATCTTTTTTGCTGTTCAAGTAGTCAAATACTTCACTCAAACAAATTACTTTGGGTTTTGCTTTTGGCATAATGGTAAAAATTAGGGTTTAAAAAAAGATTTGTGTAAAATTATTTTATAAAATATTTTTGTGTGTAAAAATTTTATGATACAAAGGACGTTTTTATGACAGATAAAAAAAAGTATTTTTCCAAAATTGTCTTTTTTTGTCTATTTTTGAAAAACAAAAAACCATAATTTAAAATGATAAAACACGAAAGAATGTATTATGAAAACAAAATAACACCAGAACAATATTTTGCACTTCATTTAAAAACATTGACCATCAAAGAAATTGCACAACTAATTAACAAAAACGAAACAAGTGCAAAGACCTTAAAAAAGAAAGTTTGTAAGGCATTTGGAAAAAAACCAAATGAAAAAATAACAAAAGGTGAATTATTGGAATATCAAGGAATTTTAATTAAAATGCCTTTGGAAAATGAAAACAACAAAAATTTAGCTTCGTAATATTACGCATACGAAAACAAAAAAAGCCTTTACAATGTTGTAAAGGCTTTTTTTGTTTATAGTGGTATCAGAAAACATATAAAAATATATTTCTGAAAAATGCTTTTATAAAGCTCAAAAGTTCAAAAGCTCAAAAAGTTCAAAAGTTTTTGCCAAAAATCCGTTTGATGTGGGGTATTTTGGGGGTTTGGGTGGGGTCGTGGTGGTATGTTTTAGGGGTTTGGGTGGTATGTTTGAGGGGTATTTTAGGGGTATTTATGGGGGTATTTTAGCAGGTGTTTTTTAGGAAACTTCTAAAAATAGGTACTAAAAAGGTGCTTAATGAGGTGTGAATAAGGTGCAAAAGGTGCAAAACTATGTTCTTTTGAATTGTTGTTGCATTGAATTTGCCATTTTCCTTATATTTTTGTCGGTTTGTTCGTATGTTTCCTTTAAAGTATTTTGATAATGTTCAATTTGTTCTTTGTGGTAGTCTTTGAGGTTTTCTAATTGTTCCACATACTCGTTTAATTCTTCTATTTGGTCGTTTAATTCTTCTATTTCTGTGTTTTTTTCAGAAAGTACATTTTGAACACAACTTAATTTTAAAATCTTTGTGCGGTCTGCGTATGCACTTGCACCCAAAAGAGAAAAAAAAGCTCGTGTTTTTTCAAAAGTTTGTTCCATTTTTTTAACTTTAACATTTATATCATACAAAGAAAAAATTAAATTTTTTTCTACAATGGCTCTTTTTTGCCAAATATCGCCAAAAGCTAAATATAATTTTAATCTGTTGCAATTCTTTTGTATTTTTTCGTGGTCGTTTGGGTCGTTGATGTCATAACCATAAATTTTTATTTTTTTCTCTCTTTCCTTAATTAGATAGTTTTCTAATTCTTGGGCGTTGGCATTATCCAAAAAACATAATAATCCGTTTTCGCTTTCTTTGGTATCAAAATACACCACGCAAGGCACACTATTATTTTTGAATATTTTGGGGTAATCTTCAAAATAAGAGTTTCGCAAATAGAACACACAAACAAAATATTTTTCTTTGTTTTGATATTCTTTTTTTACCCTTTCGTTTTGTTCCACAATATCAAAAACTTTTTCGGTGTTGGTGCTTCTTTCGTGGTGCATTGCCAAATTAAAATCCGCTTCAACGTCTTTGCGTTTGGTGTAAAATATATGTCGTCCTCCGCCCCTTATTTTATTGTCTTTTTGGCAATCGTCGCTACACGTTTGCGTGTCCCTTTTGTGGGTTACAAATTCCTTTTTGCAGTTAGTACAGACCTTTAAAAATAAGGTCGTTTCTTTGCCTGTTTCAAGGTCTTTCACACGCTTAAATGCTTTTAGATTTTGGTTTTCTTCTCGTGGTGGTTTGGGTGTTGTTTTGGTGGTTGTTTCGGTGTTTTCGGTGGTGTTTTTCATAATAAGAATAAGGTTTAAAATTATAGATTTGTGTTTATCACAATACAAAACTATCACAACACACAACGCAAAGCAAATTAACATACATTTTTGTCTGTTTTTGTCTTTTGTGCTTCTCACGCACACACCACAATTTTTTTTTTACCATAAAAGAAAGTTTGTAACAAATTGGACTTTGTAACAAAGTTAAAAAATGACTTTGTTACATTGTTACAAATTTTTCCGTTCTCAAAAAGTGCCTTTGCAAGCTGTATTACTATTATTTATTATTATTTTAATAAGTATATATATATTTGTAACAATGTAACAACGTTTTTGCATATTCTCTGTAACATATAATATTATGGTGTTGGCAAAATGGTGTCAGTAAATAGCGTTTTGGGCGTTCTGAACGATAAAACAAAAACAATCGGGATCACAACATAACAACCACGCCCAAAAGCGTGGTTTTTTTGTGTTTATAAAAAAATTATGATTGTTTTTGATTAAAAAACCAACTTAACCCAAAACCCAACCCAAAAATAAAAAGCGTTTGGAGAAAAATATCTATTTTCTTAGTTTTTTGGTCTGATTCTGTGGCTAACATCAATACATCTTGAGGAAATAGATGTTCCGAATATTTATTATTGACATTATTGAACCACATACATTTTACAAGATATTCTGCGACTTTTGTATTTTCTTGTTTCTTCTCTGTGTCTTTTTCTTGTTTTTCTCGAGTTTCTATCACCGTCATATAAGGCGGTTGGAATGATACATCAAAGGTTTTTTCGTTGCTATTGAATGTAAAAGCAGATTTGGAAATATGTGGATTATTATGTTCAAAGGATTTGGTATTAAGTACCACTACATCCCCAATATTGAATTTTGAAGCCATTTGTTAATGTTTTTTGCAAAAGTTTTTTTCTGACAAAAATAATATTATTTTTGTAAAACTGCAATAAGAACATTGTATTATAATTGTATTTGTTGAGAGCAATCTAACAAGATTGCCATACTATCCAAAATGTTGGATAGGATTATTGTTCCAAATATACGAAATTATTTCTATCATAGATATAAATAATTCAACATATTTCAAGATTGTGCTTAGGGAGGCGTTAAAGCCTACTACCAAATCACTAATCTGGGCAAGACAACTTAATGCTGTCAAAATCAAACTTACTTTAATCATACTTAAAGGGTGTTTTGTTTTATAATGTAATTTCGTTTCAGAAAGTCATTTTTAGCGGTTCAATCGGACTACAACAATTAAAGGGATATAATACAAGCAAATTATTTTGCTTATTGCTTACTTATTGCAGTTTTTTTATTTTATGGAAAAAAAGAAATACAAACCAAAATGGCTAAAACGAAGAAATTACTTGCACATCACCAACAAATTAGATACTCAGGATGATATAAAAGCCAAAAGATATGTATTGGATAGGGTGCATAATCCCAATTTTGTAGAAAAATATGCTTTTTTTCCGCTTTTGTTTAAGCAACAAAATGTTAGAAAAATAAAAAAAGTTAAAAAAAATTTAGATAAAACAAACGAAATTACCCACAAAAATAAACCTCGTCCTATTCATTACGCTACGCATTTGGACGCACATATTTACGCCAAATATTCTTTTGATTTGCAAAAAAAATATGAGCAATATCTCAAAAAATGCGATTTATTAAATGATTGTGTGATTGGGTATCGTGCCATAGAAAATACACAACCAAAACCCAAACGAAAACATACCGCCATAATGGCAAAAGAAGTTTTTGAGGAAATAAAAAAAAGAGAAAATGCTGTAATTTTGACTTTTGACATCAAAAAATTTTTCTCAAGCCTTGACCACATTTATCTTAAAACGCAATGGTTAAAATTTGCACCAAAAGACCCAAATCATCAAAAATTCTTACGCAAAGACCATCATAATATATTTAAAGTAGTTACAAAATTTAATTATATCAAAATAAACGAACTTAAAACTCATAAAGGCGGTTTTGATGAGCAAAAACTTGCACAAATGCGTGCAAATGGTGTAAATGCTTTGTTTGAATCTGCAGAAGATTTTAGAAATCAAATCAAAAAAGGTAATTTCCACATCTACAAAAATCAATTCAGAAGGTTAGAAAATGGTACAAAAATAATATGTGGTATTCCGCAAGGTTTGCCTATAAGTGCAAATTTGGCTAATATTTATATGATTGAATTTGATGAATATGTGATAGAAAATTTCGTAAAACCTGAAAATATATTTTATAGACGATATTCTGATGATATGATTTTTGTGTGTTCAGCAGAAAATTATCAAGAGATAAAAGAAAAAATTGAAAAAGAAATTACAAATATCTGTAAGCTCACAATAGCAAAAGACAAAACAGAAACTTTTTATTATAAAAATGAAAAAATAACCAATAAAGATAAAAAACATAAAAATAAACCGCTTAGATATTTAGGTTTGGAATTTGATGGAAAAAATATTCGTCTTAAAAGTGCGTCTATTTCTAAATTTTATAGAAATATGAAAAAATCTATCAAGTCAAAAATCCGTATTGTTAATATCCTTAAAGAAAAAAATTACTTGCAAACATTGCCCCCAATATTCAAAAATAGAATTTATAAACGATTTTTGCTTAGTAGAAAAGTAACCAAAAAAGAAACTATCAAAATATCAACATCAAAAACAAAAAAACAAGGGAATTTTGTGGCATACATCAAAAGAATAGCAAAGGATTTGAACGAAAAAGGTATTTTACGACAAATACGCAATAGATTTAAAATTTATAAAAAATATTTAGAGAAAAAAGGTTTTTAGATTATAAACCCCACCTAAATCTTCCCCAGAGGGGAGGACTTTTCGCAAAGCGTTGATAATCAATGTATTACAACTCCCTCCCCTCTGGGGAGGGCTGGGGTGGGGTTTTATAAAAAGGCTGTTCCATTTACCATTTACCATTCAACATTAAAAAATATGTCTATCCAAAAAATAAACGAATACTACAAAAAAATCACTGACGCACAGCTTTTTTCAGGCTCAAAAAAAGAAACTTCTATCAGACGATATTTTGCTAATCTATTGTCAGATTATGCAGAACAAAAAAAATTAAGGCTTGTAGATGAAGTAAAACTAAAAAATCTCAAAAAAGTACCTGATGGGGCTTTGGTAGATAGATATAAATTTGTATATGGTTATTGGGAAGCAAAAGACGTACAAGATGACTTGGAAGAGGAAATTATTAAAAAAATAAATATTGGTTATCCTACTGATAATATTCTTTTTGAAAATTCAAAAACTGCAATTCTTTACCAAAACCACCAAAGAACTATTACGTGTGATATGGCTGATGCAAAAGCATTGCACAATATTATCACGCAATTTGTCAGTTTTGAGAAACCAGAAGCACAAAATTTTAAAATTGCACTCAAACAATTTTCTGATGATACGCCTGATATGGTAAAAATATTGCAGGATATGATTCAAAAAATCGTTCAGAATGAACAAGACAATACAAGCATATCAAATACGGATTTTATAAAACAAAGGACTAATTTTTTAGAAACCTGCAAATCTTATATAAATCCTGACATAAAATACGCAGATATTGATGAGATGATTATACAACATATTCTTACGCAAGATATTTTTAAAACCGTATTTTCTAATGACCAAATGAGTGAGGAAAATAATATTGCTCAATCATTAAACGTCATTGAAAAAAGTTTTTTTAAAGGCGAACTCAAAGCCAATATTACCGCAAGAATGCGTAATTATTATCACGTTCTCAAAACCCAAGCTACACAACTTGAAACTGCAAGTGATAGACAAGATTTTCTAAAAACATTGTATCAAGATTTTTATCAAGCATACAATCCTAAAAGTGCTGATAAAATGGGCATTGTTTATACGCCTTCCAAACTTGTAAGGTTTATGATTAAAACTACAGATTACCTTTTGGAAAAACATTTTGATAAAAATCTTATTGATGAAAATATCCATATACTTGACCCAGCCACAGGAACAGGTACTTTTATTACTGATTTATTGGATTATATGCCCAATAATAATCCTGAAAAATTTAAACAAAAATACAAAAATGAAATTCACGCCAACGAACTTGGAATATTGCCCTATTATATTGCTTACCTCAATATAGAATATTCTTATTTTGAAAAAATACAACAATTTCATTCTTTTGATAATCTTTGTTGGGTGGATACGCTTGATAATACCAACGCCCTCAAATACAAAAATTATATGGGAAATCTTTTCGCAGGAAAAATTAACGACGAAAATTTTACACGTATTCAAAAACAAAATGAAAGAGAAATATCTGTCATAATGGGAAATCCACCCTACAATGCCAACCAAAAAAATGAAAATGACAACAACAAAAATCGTGAATATTATGATGACAAAGATAGAAAAAAAGGAGGCGTAGATGGTAGAATAAAAGATACCTATATCGCAAACAGCACCGCCCAAAAAACCAAACAATATGATATGTATAAAAGGTTTTTTCGTTGGGCTTCTGATAGAATGAACAAAGATGGCATTATTGCATTTGTAACCAATAGGGCTTTTATTGCTTCTGCACAAGATGATGGATTTAGAAAATGCCTCAAAGATGAATTTAATGAAATTCATATCATTGACCTCAAAGGTGATGTAAGGGCTAACGACCCCAAGCAAGGCGGTAATGTATTTGATATAATGACAGGCGTTGCGATTTCTTTTTTGATAAGGAACAAAGAACGTGAAGGCTGTAAAATCTATTATTATAATGTAGGCGATTATCTTTCGAAACAAGAAAAATTAGATATGCTCACAGATAACGAACTCAAAAATCTCACACAACAAAAAATCTCCCCTGATGCCAAACACAACTGGATTGACCTTTCTATCTCTGATTTTAATACACTCATTCCACTTGTAAATGGTGAAAATACCTTTGTAGAAGATGATAAAAAAGAAATAAAAACTATCAAAAAACAAATCTTTGAAAGCTCTGGAATTGGTGTAAATACAGCAAGAGATGAATGGGTTTTTGATTTTGATAAAAATAATCTTTACAAAAAAATAGAATTTTTTGCTGAAAAATACAACGAAATTCTCAAAGAACATCAAAAACCACTTAGCCAAAAAATAAACACAAAGAAACAACAACTTGTAGATGAACCCATTATTTGGGACACAAGTATAAAGTGGAGTGAAGGAGTAAAAAGAAATTTTTTAATGAATAAAAAAATAATTCCAGATGATAATAAAATAATTCCTACTAATTATCGCCCTTTTACCAAAAATTGGTATTATGCAGAACAATTATTAAGTGATAGACTTACACAAAATCATTATGATATTTTTGGAGAAACATTAAATCAAAATAATAAATTGATTTGTGTATCTGTGGGAGAACGTTTATCTTTTTCGGTGTTAGCAACAAATATTTTGCCTACGTTTCAATTTTATGTAGACCCAGCACGTTATTTTTCACTTTATCATCATGATAAAGAGGGCAAACGCAAGGACAATATCACAAATTGGGCGTTGGGGGCTTTTAGGGAACAATATATAGACACAGCGATAGAAAAAGAGGATATTTTTGGGTATGTGTATGCAGTTTTGCACAAAGAAGAATATCGCAAAACATACGAATTGGATTTGAAAAGAGAATCGCCACGCATACCATTTTATAGTGATTTTTGGCGATATGCCAAAGCAGGCAAAGCATTGATGGATTTACATTTGAGTTATGACAACAAAAACTTTCAAGGTTTTAAAAACCTTCAAGGTTTGGAGGTGGAACGCCTGCCCTTAGAAACCTTATTACCAAAGCGTAAAAAAACCGAAACCGATATATTTGGTAACAATGAAAGCGAGCAAGAAAATAAGGCATTACTCAAAAAAATAAAACCAGAAATAAAACTAAAAAGCATTGTGAATAAAAATGCAGTAAAAGGGACAGGTTTAATCCAAATAGACGTTCTCACTACTATCACAGGCATACCTGCGGAGGCTTGGGATTATCGTTTGGGCAATAGAAGTGCGATAGATTGGGTACTTGACCAGTATAAGCCTTACAAATCACAAGACAAGAGCATACAAGTACATTTTAACAATTATGATTTTGCAGATTACAAAGAGCAAGTAATTGAATTGCTTTTGAATGTGATACATATTAGTCTTGAAACTTTGAAAATTACTAAGAATTTATAAGTTTTTTTTATAAAAACCAACTTCACCTAAATTAAAAAAAACCACTTAATTCCCTGAATTAAGCGGTTTTTTTGTGGATAAAGTAAAAACTTACTTTGCATTTTTAATAATTTTTTTTACTTCTTCAATGCTGACATCAAAAGCATCAGCAATATCATGAATTTTCATACCTTTTTCATAAACTTTGAGAATATTTTTTTGGATAAGTTGTTCTTTTTCCAAACTTGCTTTTTCACGTTCTGTTTTTACACCTTTTTTATAAAACTCGTCATCTTCAATATTAAAAATAAGTGCCATTTTTTTAAGAATTTGGGGAATAAAGTGATATAATTTTTTGACTTTGGACAAAACGCTAAACTGTGTTACGAATTTGTCCTTGATATTTGTATTTTTATAATGTGGAAGTGTGGTAGAAAGTGTAGGGCAACCGCATCAAATTTCGCACTTTTAAAAAACAAGATATTAAAAATATAAAAATTATATAAAAAACCACACATAAAGAATAAAGACATAAAGAATGTTATTATAATTGGCATAAAATAGTATATTTTTTTGAAAATGCTATAAAGTTCAAGGTTCAAAGGTTCAAGGCACACTACTGTACAGTTTTAAAAATTGCTGAAAAATAGGGTATAAAACCCTATTTTATTTATGTTTTTTATCAATAAAGTTGGGTTTTATACCCAACTTTTAGAAACTGTACAGTGATATGGGTTCAAAGGTTCAAGGTTCAAAGGTCAAAGTTTTAGAAAATATATTTGGCTATTTCATTCATAATTTATAATTCACCATTAAAAAACATATTTTTCCAATATTTTTTTTGCATTTTTCTCGTCCAAAATACCCAAAAGATATTTTTTACCATCTTTTGTGATAATACTTAGTCCAATATCTCCTTGCGTAGAATATACTTTTCCATATTTTTTACTACTTTTAAAACCCC
Source organism: Cytophagales bacterium (assembly GCA_013297825.1). Classification (GTDB taxonomy): domain Bacteria; phylum Bacteroidota; class Bacteroidia; order Cytophagales; family Microscillaceae; genus JAAFIN01. The sequence goes on along the minus strand of JAAFIN010000035.1, from coordinate 19,794 downwards.
AACCACTCGCATCTGACAAAGGGTCATAATGCACAATTTTTGCATCTTTTACATTTTCCCATTGGATATTTTTTTGGGAAATAAAAGGAAAATAAGCGTAAGAAATGCCTTTTTGGTTGATATTCACACTCAAACGCAAGGCATATATACCTACAAATAAAAGTGCTTCCACAATAATCAAAATATAAAGCCCTTGAATATTTTTTTGTGTAACAAGTATCACAAAAGTAACTAAAACAGGACATAATATAACCAAACTAACCCAAATAGGCATACCACTTGATTCTTTAAATTCAGTTTCCATAAAAAAATTTTATAAAAGTTTTTTTTAATATTACACAAAAATAATAGATGTTATATGAAAAATATAATATTTATGCTATTTATTTTTTATGTTAAATAATATGTATTACATTTTTTTAGAACTTACAAAAAATTTAAGAATTATTGTTTTTCAATTTTAATTCCTGTAAAAAATTCTATTTTTTCAAAAAAAAATCATATTTTTGCTTAATTTTTTTACCTTTTAAATCAACAAAAATGAAAGATTTACTCAAAAAATTTGAAGAAAAACGCCCTGAAATTGTGTTTGAATGGAAAGACAGCGAAACTGATGCAGAAGGTTGGGTAGTTATCAATTCTTTGCGTGGTGGTGCTGCAGGTGGCGGAACTCGTATGCGTAAAGGCTTGGACAAGCGTGAGGTGGAATCACTCGCCAAAACAATGGAAGTGAAATTTACGGTGTCAGGGCCTGCGATTGGCGGTGCAAAGTCAGGCATCAATTTTGACCCAAATGACCCACGCAAAAAAGAGGTTTTGAAACGTTGGTACAAAGTGGTGTATGTGCTTTTGAGAAATTATTATGGCACAGGTGGTGATTTGAATGTTGATGAAGTAGAAGAAGTAATTCCTTTTACCGAAGAATATGGCATTTGGCACCCACAGGAAGGCGTTGTAAATGGACATTTTAACCCTTCAAAACCTGAAAAAATCAGAAAAATAGGTAATCTTCGCAATGGCGTAAAAAAAATATTGGAAGATGCTCGTTATATTCCTACACCTTCCTACAAAAAATACACCGTTTCAGATATGATTACAGGGTATGGCGTAGCTGAAGCAGTAAAACATTATTATACGCTTTGGGGTGGAAATCTCTCTGAAAAACGTGCTATTATTCAAGGCTGGGGCAATGTAGGTGCTACAAGTGCTTTGTATCTTGCAAAGGAAGGCGTTAAAATTGTGGGAATTATTGACAGAATGGGCGGTGTTATCAATACAAATGGATATTCTTTGGACGAAATAAAATTGCTTTTTGCAGAAAGAAAACATAATACACTTGTTTCAGGCAATATGATTTCTTTTGAAGAAGCACAAGAGAAAATTTGGGCAATAGGTGCAGAGATATTTATTCCTGCTGCTGCGTCAAGGCTCGTAGAAAAAAAACACGTGGAAATGATGCTTGCTAATAGCTTAGAGGTTATTTCGTGTGGTGCAAATGTACCTTTTGCAGAAGACAAAAGTATTATTTTTTATGGTGATATTACCGAATACACCGACCAACATTGTGCTTTGTTGCCTGATTTTGTGGCAAATTGTGGTATGGCACGTACTTTTGCGTATTTGATGAGCGAAAATTCAGAAGTTACTGACCACGCTATTTTTTCAGATATTTCGCAAACTATTCACGAATGTTCAAAAAATAGATTTTTGAGATTTTTGGTCAAAAACTTTTTGCGTTTTTCAGAAGTACCACCAAATTGGTCAGGAAATCCATCAGAAAACAAATAAATCCACGTAGGCGTGTCAATCGCAAGCGTACTTTTGGTAAAAATACGTTCATTTTCGTATTGTTCGCCTCCTATTGAACACCTATCAGCACGCAATTCTTGGAGTTCATTATTTTGAATATAAACAAGTGAGTTTTTTGCACCAGCAAATTCCAAAATTTTATTTGGCAAATCAATCACACAAAGGGAAATATCCATTCCATCTTTTGTAGTGCCTGTTTCTTGTTTGAGTGCTTGACGAACTTTTATGTGAAGCCTTTGGAGAATAAGCTCAGGCGAAAGTATGCGTTCTATATTGACGATTTGGTTAAGAATTGCATCACCTACCATACTCATAAAAGCACCAGGTACACCGTGTCCTGTGCAATCCACCGCAGCAATGATAATTTTGTTTTCACGCACAGAAAACCAATAAAAATCACCAGAAACAATATCTTTTGGTTTAAAAAGAATAAAATTTTCAGGGAGATTTTGGGTAATTTTGTCTGTATCAGGAAGCATAGCAGTTTGTATGCGTGAAGCATAATTGATGCTGTCTGTAATATCTTTATTTTTTACTTCTAATTCTTTTTTTTGTTTTAGGATTTCGCTTGTGCGTTCATCAACTATTTTTTCAAGGTTTTGGCGATAGTGTTCTATCTCCATAATATCATTATAAGACCTTAGACTTGTGGTAACAGTCGTAAAAAGTTTTTTGTCTGTAAGTTCAGTTTTATTTTTGTAGTCATTGATGTCATATTTTAGGATAATATCTTCTTCAGGAGCCTGTCCAGGTTGCCCTGTACGCATAATAATACGTACAAAAGGATTTTGAATTTCTTGGCGTATGCGTTCCACAACTTTAAGTCCTGCATCATTGGTTTCCATCACCACATCTAAAAAAATAACCGCAATATCTGTATTTTCTTTGAGTATTTCTATGGCTTGGTTGCCATTATAAGCATTAAAAAACTTCAATGTACGCCCTTTGTACTTATAATCACCCAACGCAAAACGAGTAACTGCGTGGATTTCCTCCTCATCATCTACCAAAAGCACTTTCCAATGTGAAGCATTGCGGTCAAAAGAAATATGATTACTGTGTTGTGATAAATTTTGTTGTGAAAATGTATTAGTATCAATATTTTTTGTGTTATCAGTTGCATCATCATCTGCAAAAATCAATTCATCATCATCTGCAAAAAGGATTTCATCATCATCATTTCCAAGCATAATAGTAAGTAAAAGCGTTAATTTTTAGAAATTTTTTGGATTTTATTTTATGATATTTTCAATAAAATAAAAACGTTGTATTTTTTGCAATTTATATAATTTTCATAAAAATTTGTAAGAAAATTTATGATATTTTCATTTTTTAAGAAAATTTTAAAAAAACAACCTGTATTTTTTGGGTAATCTAAATCCTACAAACAACCTAAATTGTGTAAGTCCATAATCATAAAAACTATTTTCGTCCAAATTATCAATAAATGAAAGATTTTGGACTTTTATTCCTGCAAAAAAATTATCATCATTATATCCTAATGTGGTTTGAAATTCATTATTAAAACCAAAAACCAAATTAAACCTTCGTGTAGTCCCATCAGCATATTTTACGTGATTTCTTTGCATTGAAATCGCAGGAAAAAGGCTAAAATGAATAAACCATTTTTCTTTGAACACAAATGTATGTGCATATCCACCTTGCAATGACACCAAACCAGAACCTACACGCACCACATCTAAGGGACTTTTCTGTGCAGGATTTTGTTCATATTGCACCAAAGCAGAATCTGCTTGTATAAAATTTTTGGTGTAAGACAATCCCAAAGCCCAAGTACCTGCACTTTTTTTCTGTCTATCTACCTGAAATAAAGACGCCAAATGTGAATATGTATTTTTATTAAAAGCATACATTACCCTAAAATAAAACATTTGGGCATAAATATCCTGTCTAAAATTACTTATATTAGGGTTTCTAAGGCTATCAATGGCATTATTAGCAAGTCCTCTGTATTCTTGCCAAAAAGTTTTTGCCCAAATTTTTTTGCCTGTAATACCTGTCCTAAAACTTCTCTGCCAAGAAGGCTGTTGGTTAAGTGGCAACGCCAAAGAATATTCTAAAGAAAGCCATTTATAATCCAAAGCCAAACCAAATGCCACAGGCAAAACCGTTGAATAATCTGCTGTTGGGTGAAAAGGACTTCTTAACCTATTTGGGTGTTGTATGGAAATGCTAAAATCTCGTGAGATAATCGCACTTGTTACACAAATATTATTATAAAAACTTTCCACGTGTGGAATAGTGTCTTTTGTATTTGTTTTGTCTTTTGTGTTCTCTTTTGAGCTTATACTGTCTTTTTTTTGTAAAATTTCTGTTTGGGAAAAAACATTTTTTTGAAAAAAATTTAAAAATAAAAGACTAAAAAATATGATTTTTAAAGTTATTTTTTGGAAAGAAAATGTAAGAAAATTTAATTTCATTTTTTTTAATAAGAAAAATATAGTCCAATGCCTTGTTTTAAAAGAAATGCAAAGATAAGTTTTTTTGTTTTTGCAAAAAAAATCAAATTGAATTGTTTTGATAAAAAATTTCTTTCAAACATTTTCGTACCACAATAATATGCGAAAAAACAACCACAGGCACCACAAAAGTAGGTAACAAACTTATAGGAAAATACAAAATCGCAATATTTGGCTGGTCAAATGCAAATATTTGGAAAGGTGCAGGTGCAGAAAATATCGCATAAAAAACAATATTTGCCAGCAACAACATAGCCAAAATATTCCATACCAAAAACAATTTGTAATTTGGTTTTGGTTGGGATTTATCCGCAAAAAACACCAAATAAACTATAAACGGAGCAGTTATTCCTGCCAAAATATCAAAATTTCGTCCTTCAAAAGTCATCAAAAAAGGCACAACTTTTGACCAAGCCAACCAATCCAACACCAATTCCACAGGCACACGAATTATATGCAAAAGCGTAAGGTGCTGTAAAATTTCTTGTTGTAAAGTAATTTTATCCAAAAAAATATTGCCTTTTTTGGTTAATAATACCCCAAGCATCAATAAAATAGTAGGAAATACGCCAAAAAGCAAAATACGAGGCGGTAATACATTCAAATTGGTATTATACACATTACTCATAACCAATCCACTTTGTAACAAAATCCACAAAAAAATTCCTATAAATATTTGATTAACCAAATAAGAATTTTCTTTTGAAAATGCTTTTTTAATAATCCAAATAAAATACAAAGCAGTACATATCACAACCAACAAAAATGTAAAAAAGGTAATATTAGGTAAATTGAGAGGGTTTAGCATATATTTTTGAAAAGTTTAAGGTTTAAAGTTTAGAGTTTAAATGTACGAAAATCTTTTATATTTGTACAAATACGGAAATAATATTTTGAAATTTCATTAAATATTTTGTTATTTTTGTAAAAAAACATTTATGAAAAAATACCTCAAAAAAATAGCATTTTATAGTTTTATTATATTGCTTTTGGTGGCGTTGTGGCACTTTTGGCTTATTATTTATGGCATTAGGCAAGGCATAGGACAATTACAAATTGTTTGGGGAGCAGAAAATCCAAGTATTTTTTTGGATAATGCCAAAAAACATAAAATCTATCACGACACTACACTTGCCAAATTTAAAAAAAATATTCAACTCATCAAAGAAATCAAAAAATTTGCAGTGGATAGTTTAGGAATGAAAGATGCAGGAAATTACGAAAAAATCTTTGACCAAAAAAATAAACCGCTTCTTTGGGCAGTTACAGCGTGCAAACCTTACAGTTTTGAGCCTTATATGTGGGATTATGGTTTTTTGGGTATGATGCCTTACAAAGGTTTTTTTGATTCTACTTCTGCCAAAAACCTTAGCAAAGAGCTTGAAAAACAAGGTTATGATACTAATATTTACAGTCCTGCGGGTTGGAGTACGCTTGGGTGGTTTTCTGACCCTGTGCTTTCAAGTATGTTGTATTGGGACGAAGGAAATTTGGCAAGCCTTATTCTGCACGAAATGACACATAGCACCGTTTGGGTAACAGGAGATGTAGAATACAACGAAAATTTTGCGGATTTTGTGGGTGATATTGGTGCAAAACTTTTTTTGAAAAGAAAATTTGGAGAAAATTCAAAACAAATTACAGAATACATCAATAACCTAAATGACAGCGAAAAATTTTATCAATATATGCTCAAAAGCACCAATGAATTAGAAAATTTGTATAAAACTTTTGATAATAATATGGCTGATAGCACAAAAGCAAGGTTAAAAAAAGAAAAAATAGAAGAAATTTTAGATGGATTTTCAAAGGCAGGTTTTGCCAATGAAGCCAAAGTTGCGAAACGAATGAAAAAACGCAAAAAATTACCTAATAATGCTTTTTTTATGAATTTTAGAAGATACAGGGCAAAACAAGGCAATTTTCAAAAAGAATTTGAAGAAAAAGCTAATGGTGATTTAAGAAAATATATTCTTTATTTGAAAAAATAGCCCCCTAACCCCCAAAGGGGGAATTTGAAAGTTGTTTTTAATCAAAAAAACCAAAATTCAAGATTTACTTGAATTTTGGTTTTTTATTCTTAATTCCTAATTCCCCATTTTTAATTCTTAATTGACACCATTCCACCTTTGTTATAAATCAAATAAGTAGGTTTTTCAGGATTTACAGGCGAAGAATTTTGTTGAAAATCTGTATTTTTTTGGTCTTTCCAAAAAGCATTTTTAATGGTTTTGTCTGCTTTTATTTGCCAATTTACCTCTATATTTTGAGGCAAAAATAAATCAACATTTCCTTCTACATTGACAAAAGAAATTATTTTTTTTGGAAAAATATCTTTAAATAAGCCTTTGATATTGCCTTTGTTGGTATTGATATAAACTTCATTATTGAGGTTTTCCAAAGAAATATTACCTTCTTGTGCATCAACTTCTATTTTTCCCTCAAAATCTTTGATATTGATATTTCCCTTGTGGTTGTTGATTTTTATGCTACAATGCTTTGGAATTTCTATAAAAATTTTTTGAGAAGATTGATTTTTCAGAATAATATTTGAGCCAACGATTTCAGTGGTAATATTTTTAGGTAAATTTATAAAATTGGCTTTTCCGCCTATTATTTGTAGTTCGCCTTCTGTATTTTCAATGGATAACTGCGTTATTTGCAAATCTGTAATTTCTTGTGCAAATAAACATTTGGCAGATATTAGCAGGATTATTAGTGTGATAATTTGGAGTTTCATAAATAAATTTTTTAAGGCAAAATTAAGATTTTAAGCATACAGATTTAGCGGATTAAAACAAATTTTTAACTACGAAATTTGTTTTTTTACTGACACCTGATTCCTGACACCTAATTACCTTTTCAGTTTTTCAGCTTGTTTTTTTACGATTGGAGATATTTTATCATTTTTCAGCAGTGTATCAATAATGCTTTTTTTGTTGGTAGGATTGTATTTTGCAATCCAATCCAATGTAGCAAGTTGCAAAGCAATGTGTTTGTGCGTTGGAAATAATGCAATTACTTTTTCGGTAATTTGATTATCAGGCGTATTTTTGAGTTGTTGCTCTAAGGCTTGCATTGCCCAAAGTTTGATATGCATATTTTGGTCGTTTTCCAAAAGTTGCAAAAGTTCGCCTGCAGAGGCTTGGGCTTCATTGATTTTGGCTAATTTTTCGCTTGTAGAAAGTTGTTTTACGCTAATGGAAGCCTTATCTTCTGGCTCCATTCCTGCATCACTTTCGCCCATAATTGCCATACTTTTGCTAACCTCTATGTTGCGATTGTTATAAGTACTAAAATTGCTACTTATACCTTCTTGCATTTCTGCATCTTCTTGTTTAGGAACGAATTTATTATTTGCTCTTTTTCTTTGTGTATTGGCAATTCTTGCGTTTGTAATAGGAGAAGATAGTTTTAAGTTTTTATTTTCTGCATCATTATTTACCAATTCTTTATTTTTTCTTTCTACGCTTTCATTTCTTCTTTCCACACTTGCCATTCCTTGCTCATTTTTATTAAAATTTTGGGTTGGGGCTTCTTCTTTGGTTTTAATTTCTTCGTTATTTTCGTTTTTATCTTGTATTTTTTCTGGAGTTTCTTCTGTTTGTGTGGTAGTTGGATTGTTGTTTTCTGCATTTTTTTTAAAAGAAGTTTCCATTGCCATTTGGTTACTTTCTTTGCTCATCATTTGCCAACTAATCCCAAATCCAACCAACAAAAGGCAAGCTACGCCTACCATCGCACCCCATTTACGCATTGCGTTTGGGCGTGAAGTAGGCGAAGATGGTGGCGTTTGGGCAATAGGTTTTGCGACAGTTGCTACTTTATTTTGTTCTTGTGCAAGCATTGCATAAAAACCTATGCTTACCTGCGGAGAAGGCGAAGCAAGAGGCATTTCTTTCAAAAAATCAGCAGTTTCTTTCAATTCGTCTAATTCTTTTTGAAAGTCAGGATTTTTTTGTAAATATGCTTTGATTCGGTAATCTATTTCCTCAGGAATATCCAAGTTTTGGACATAATCCAAAAGATATGGCTCTATTTCTTCGTATGTGATTTTCATTGGTTTAAAAAGTTCAAAATGGTTTAAAGTTCAAAAAGTTCAAGGTTCAAAAGTTCAAGGTTTAAGGTTTAAGGTTTAAAGTTCAAGGTTCAAGGCTCAAAAGTTCAAGGTTTAAAGTTCAAGGTTCAAAAAAAATTAGTATTCAATAATATAACTGAAACCTTTTTACTGACTCCTGAAACCTTTTTACTGACACCTTTTTACTAATTTCTGACACCTTTTTACTGACTCCTGACACCTTTTTACTGAAACCTTTTTACTGATTACTAATTCCTATAAAACTGTGCATAATTTCTTTTAAGGATTGCAAGGCACGATGCACACGTACACGAGCAAGGTTTTCGGTGATTTGTAGTGTTTCAGCGATAAATTTATATTCCATTTCTTCTATTTGGCTAAGAATAATTATCTCTTTTTTGTCAGGAGGAAGTTTATTGATAGCTTTATAAAGGAGGTCATATTTTTCTTGTTTTTCTATATCAGGGACAGAATTATCAGCAAATCTCATATTTTTTTCGGTTGGGATTTCATCTATGGAATTGGTGGGCATCTTATTTTTTCTATAATGGTCGTGAAGCACATTGCGGACTATTTGATAAAACCACGCCTTAAAATTCGCTTCTTCTTTGTAAGAATGTTTGTATTTCAAAATTCTTTCAAAAGTAATCTGCGTAAGGTCGTTGCTTGTATCAAGGTCAGTATTATGATTCACGTAAAAATTATACGCTTTTTTGTGGTAGCGTTCAAATAATATCCCAAGTTGGTCAATCTGTCCTTGACTTACTTTGAGCATTATTTCTTCATCTGTGAGTTGCAAAATAAACGATAAATTTAAAGTTGTATTGTTTTTAAAGTCGTGTTGCATATCACAAAAAAGGTGTATTTTTTTATAGCCTATACCCTGTTTTTTTGTGATTATTACAATTTTTTTTAAAAATAAATATTTTTTTTGATTTTCCCTAAGTTTTATTTCTGTGAAACCCCACCTAAATCCTCCCCAGAGGGGAGGACTTTTCGCAAAGCGTTGATAATCAATGTATTACATCTCCCTCCCCTCTGGGGAGGGTTGGGGTGGGGTTTTATTTTCACGCTGGAAAATACCAAAAAGGAATTTCTATCCACAGCATATCTGCATTTTTTTCTGTTTGTTTTTTGGTTGTATTTCCCTTGATTTTTGGAATGTAAATATTCAAAGTATTTTTGCCAATTTTTAGATTTTTTGGTTGCATATACACGCCAAAACCCTTAGCATTGTTGCGTGGGTGTCGTTGCATTACCATATTTGGATTATTACAAAGTGAATCATTGACATAAATTTTAAAAAATTTTCCCCAATAAATTATTGATTTTTTTTGTTTTTCTATGGTTGATTTTTTTTGTTCTTCCTCACGTTCTGGTCTGCTTTTTCTTTCATTAGTTTGTGAATTTTTAATATTTTTTTGGTATTTTTTTTCTTCAATTTCCAATTCTCTTTTTAATGTTTCATCATTTTCAATATATTCTTCCAAATCTTTGCGATACGCCAAAAATATTTTTAACAAAGGCGAAGTAATTACGTCTTGCTGTATAGAAACTTTTTTTACATATTTTTCGGAATGACGCATATTTTCATATACATCAGGATTTAGATATTGTGCAGAATTTTGTGTAAAAAAATATTGTCTTTCTGCATTTTGATAATATTCATAAATCATAATTGTAATCGTGATGACAATTCCCATTCCTATTGTTGAATATCTTATAACTTGTTTATGAACGTTTGTTTTCAAAACAAAACCTATTCTTTGGAGTGTGCGACTAAAAACCCAATAATTATAAGAATGATAATAAAGTTCTATTTTGAGTGGATAGTTGTTTATTGCATTTTTTTGATTTCTTTTTAAAAGCAAAAATGTAAGACTTATCAAATAAGGCACAAAAATAATAAATACTCCAAGCGAAACATATACCAATACAATATTTTCTTTGTGTTTTTCCCCTAAAAATATTTTTAAAAAATCATATCCAAAAATAAAAAATAAATATATACTTGCCCCTGTCATCAACATCAATGCCAACAAAAACACAGACAAAAGTATTGCACTACAAGTGCGGTCAATAGCAGTAATAAAAATTTCGGTGGGCGATATTTTTTCTTTGAGGTATGAAATGTAAGTTTCAGAATATTTTTTTGGTAAATTTTTATAATTTATCCCTTTTGGAAAAAGATTCATCATTCCAACCATTGTTATCCAAAAAGCCCTCAACACAAAATGCAAAATAAAACCTATCCAAAGTGTCAAAGTGCTACCTTTGCTAATAAGATATACCACACTTGCAATCGCAGCAACAAAATCACTTTTGTCAAGAAAATTATAATTATAATATTGCCAAATATCATCAAGATTATAAAATAACGTAGAAAACAAATAAATTCCTGCCCCTGAAATCAACAATTCCAATTCATATACTTTTTGGGTAAGTGTTGTCCATTTTTGGGTATCTTTTGGTGTTTCATCAATTTTTGTAATATCAATTTTTTCGTTTTCTTGCATAAAATAAAAAAGGTATCAGGGGAAAGGTGTCAGGAATTAGGTATCAGGAGAAAGGTGTCAGGTGTCAAAAGAAAATAAGCATATATTTTTGAATTTGGCTGTTTCATTCACCATTCAACATTTACCATTCATCATTAAAAAAGGCTGTTTCATTCACCATTCAACATTTACCATTCAACATTTAATATGCTATTTTCTCAATTCTTATATATTTGATAGATGCTTGAATATCATCAGCACTTTGAGCCATATCTTCATCATCAGATTCATAATACCATTTCAAAAACACAGGGTGTCCTTGCATAGGTAATTTATCTAATCTTTTCAAAATTTCCACAAAAATTTTTCCTGTGGCAGTATTAAAATATTCTAATTTTATGGTAACTTCTGTACTAAGTGTTTTGGGTTTAAGCACATATTTTGTAACCCATTCTATAAGTTGGGCATAAAATTCTGTAGAAGACTCAGGCATAGAACGATAGCCCATAATGGTAAGTTTTCCATTGTTATAATCAAAAAATACAGATGGCGTTTTGCTGGATTCTTCTAAAAGCAAGTTATTCATAATACAATTTTATTTTATCTATTATTATTTATAAATTTTTTTATACAGGTTTTGAGCAAAATTAAATATTTATTCAAAAAAAACTATTTTTTTAAATAAAAAACTTTTGTTAAATTTTTTTGAATTTTATGGCTGAATATTCTAAAAATAGGCATAAATGCCCTCTCTACCCTACTATTTTGTAAAAGGTTGATAATCAATGTTTTACAAAAAATCAGGTTTGATTTTGTTGATGAATATTCTAAAAATAGGCATAAATGCCTATTCTATATATATTTTAATGTAAAGAATAGCAATTTTTACCCATTAAATTGTATTTTTTTAATTCCTAATTTTGTATTTTTCCTGACACCTGATTACTGACACCTAATTCCTTTCTTTCTTCTTTTTGCAAAATATCCCAAAGTGTATTTCCGCCCAAAATTTCTAAGGTTTTGTTGCGAATTTCTATAAAAATATCTCTTATGCCACATATATTTTCGTCTTTACATTCTTCGCAAGGTTGGTAATAATTAAGGCTTGCACAAGGAAGTAATGCGATTGCACCGTCCAACAGGCGAATAATCTGAACAAGGTTGATGTCTTTGGGTGATTTTAATAAAAAATAACCACCTCCTTTGCCTTTTTTACTTGCCAAAAAGCCACCATTTTTTAATTCCAATAAAATATTTTCTAAAAACTTACGCGGTGCAGAGGTTTCTTGGGCGATCTCTACAATCAAAGCAGGATTGTCATTTGACGCATTTTTTGCCAAATAAAGCAAAGCGTGAAAAGCATATTTTGTTTTTTTGGAAAGCACGAATACAATGGTGAATGGTAAATGTTGAATGGTAAATGGAACAGCCTTTTTTAATGGTAAATTGTGAATTAAACAGCCAACAGCCTTTTTTAATGGTGAATGATAAATAGCTAAAATGTTATTTTAAAATATTTTAATAAAATAATTTTCAAAAATCAAACTAAATTATTCAACGAATTTGAATGATTATCTTTTATTCCTGAAAGATTTGCATTTTTAAAATTACATTGTTCCAAAATACATTCTTCAAAATACGTATTTTCCAAATCTTTTTCCCTAAAATTAGTATTTAAAAATTTGGTTTTAAAAAAATAAGTATTAAAAAAAATGGGAGATTTAAACGCAAAATTCATCAAATATGACTTGGCGTTTATCAGTTCAGGCGTACCAAAATGACAACTCACAAAATAACAATTTTTGAATTGCACATTTGTAAAATTAGAAGCAAAAAAATTCACTTTTTTGAAATAACAATCTTCTATAATACTTCCTGAAAAATCCATATTTACCAAATTAAATTCTGTAACAAATAAATTTTGCAAATGCTGATTTTTGAACAATATCGGTATATTACAATTCAATTCGTGCCAAGCATTAAAATTTGTGCTGTCGTTAGTTTTTAAAAAATTTAGCATAGAAAGGTATCAGGTATCAAGTATCAGGTGTCAGGTGTCAGGAGAAAAGTATCAGGAAATATTTAAAATTTTACATTTGATATTTTTGCAAAAATTCATCTTTTCTATCACGTGAAAGTGTAATTTCTTCGCCATTTTCCATTACAATAATACCACCGTCTTGACGTAAATACTGTTTTACAAAATTCAAATTGATAATGTGTGAGCGGTGAGGACGAAAAAACAAAGGTTGTTTGAGTAAAATATCTTCAAAAAATTTGATATTTTTTGAAACTAATACTTTTTTACCACTTGAAAGACAAACATTTGTATAAGAACCTTCTGCTTTGAGTGTAAGTATTTCGTTTGGCTCCAAAAATAAAAGTCCTTCCGCTATCGGAACAGTGATTTTATTGATGGTTGGGGCATTTTGGGTAGGATTTTTTTTGCTTTCAATACGTTTCTGAACTTTTTGAACTGCCTGCATCAAAAGTTCTATTTGAATTGGTTTTAATAAATAATCAGATGCTTCCACTTGAAATGCTTGTAGGGCATATTCACGATACGCAGTCGTAAAAATTACCTCAAAATCAATGTCTTCAAAAAATTCAAATAATTGAAATCCTGTGTATTGAGGCATTTCTATATCCAAAAAAATAATGTCAGGCTTGTGTTTTTGGATTGCTTTTACTGCATTAGGCACGTCATCAGCAGTCGTCAAAACTTCTACTTCTGGACAATATTCTCTTAATAATTCCTCCAAAATTCGCCTTGCGCGTGGTTCGTCATCTACGATAATTGCTTTCATATTAAAAAAAATTAAATTTATCTTTTCTTATTTTAATGTTTTTTAACGCTTGGAGGGTTTTAAACCCTCCAAGCGTTTTTTAGGGATTTTTCAATTCATTTCCTTGATTTGTATTCAATACATTTTGATTGTTATTTTCAGAAATTGGGGCAGTTTGAGGCGTGGCATCTTGGGCGATTTCGCCTCTGCTCACACTCAAAATAATACCAAATGCCAACCCTGTAAATAAAAGCGAAGTTCCGCCCATACTCACCATAGGCAAAGGCACACCTGTAATAGGCAATATTCCAACCGCTACACCCATATTCAAAAATGCTTGCAATACCAAACTAAATGTAAGTCCTGCGGATAATATCCCCCCAAATGCTTGATGACTTCCTGCTACAACCATTACGCCCCTATAAAGCAATGTAAGATACAAACACAATAATAATATTCCGCCAACTGCACCGTATTCTTCCACAATAATTGCGTAAATAAAATCTGAAAAAGGATTAGGTAAAAAATTGCGTTGGTCGCTGTTTCCAGGTCCCTTTCCCATAAATCCGCCTGTACTTATAGCGATATTTGCTTGTTCTGCTTGAAAAACTGCCTCATTTCCAAAAAATTGGGTCATTCTGCTTTGTGCAGTGCCAAATCTTTGCCCCAAAAGCATTGCCATACCTATCGCAATCACACCTACCGCAAAAAGCATCGCAAGTTGTTTGGTAGGAATACGACCAATAAACATCAACAAAAAACACGTAACAAATAAAAGTATGGAATTAGAAATATTCGCCAAACCAATCAATCCACATATTAAACCAATCCAAATTAAAATAGGTAAAATGGTATTTTCAAAATCTTCAACTTTGCCCTGTCGTTTGGAAAGCATACTTGCCACATTAGAAATCAATGCTAATTTTGCAAAATCAGAAGGCTGAAATGTACGCCCAATCAAAGGAATGGTTATCCAACGGTTTGCTTCATTGACACTTACCCCAAATAACCACGTAAATAACAACAAAGGAACTGCAACCAATAACGCCAACCTTGACAAACGTGCATAATAGCGATAATCCAACCTATGTGCTACCCAAACCGCTCCAAGTGCAGTAAAAATGGTAATAAGATGTTTGAATAAATAATTATCTGCTTCTCTGCCTTCCGAAAATGCCTTAAATGACAACGTTCCTGTGGCACTGTACACGCCCAAAATACTAAAAGTAGCCAAGCCAAATATCACAAGCCATATATAAGGGTCGCCCTTAAAATAAGTTTCAAAACGTGCATACCAAGGGCTTTCAGTTTGTGCAGATGTAAATTCTTCTTGTGTAGGTTGTAAAGTGTTTTCAGCCATTAGGAAATTTTTAGGTGAAAGTTATAAGGTATCAGGTGTAAGTACAAAAATGCAAAATAGTTAAATGAAATTATAACAAAATACAAACATTTTTTTAAATTTATTTAACTACAAAAAACCTTCAAGTTTTTCTAAAAATCTTGAAGGTTTAAGAATTGCAAATATAAGAAAGAATTTTATTTAAACCTTAAACTTTGAGCCTTAAACTTTAAATCGCAACTTCTGCCTTAATACTTGGGTGATGTTGATAATTTTGAAGTGAAAAATCCTCAAATTCAAAAGAAAAAATATCTTTTTTCAAAGGATTTATGGTTAATGTAGGCAATTCAAAAGGTGTGCGTTGTAGTTGAATTTTGGTTTGTTCCAAATGATTTTTATATAAATGCGTATCCACCGTGGAAATCACCAGTTCGCCCACTTCCAAATCACAAACTTGTGCTACAATATGCGTTAGCAATGCGTAAGAGGCAATATTAAAAGGCAGACCCAAAAAACAATCTACACTTCTCATCAATAAATGACAAGAAAGTTGGTTTTTTATTACCCCAAATTGAAACATAAGATGACAAGGCGGTAATGCCATTTGAGGCACTTCTGCCACATTCCACGCACTTACTATCATTCGTCTGCTATCAGGCGTATTTTTTATTTGGTGAATTACTTGGCTAATTTGGTCAATGATTACGCCATTGTTTCCTTCCCAACTACGCCATTGTTTGCCATACACATTGCCCAAATTCCCATTTTCATCAGCCCATTCGTCCCAAATACTCACACCATTATCTTTTAGGAATTTTATGTTGGTGTCGCCCCTCAAAAACCATAAAAGTTCGTAAGCAATGGATTTAAAATGTACTTTTTTGGTGGTGAGTAATGGAAAACCTTTTTTGAGGTCGTGGCGTAATTGATGCCCAAACACACTCAAAGTACCTGTTCCTGTGCGGTCAGTTTTTTCAGCACCATTTTCCAAAATGTGTTTTAGGAGTTGTAAATATTGTTGTTCCAAGAGAAGTTTAAGGTTTAAAAGTTTAAGGTTCAAAGTTTAAGGTTTAAAGTTCAAGGTTTAATTTAAAATGTATATAATGTGTTTTACAAATTAAATAAAATTATGAGTTACAAAAATAAAACATTTTTAAAATTTTACATAAATTTATAATGGTTTTACTTTGAACCTTAAACTTTAAACCTTAAACTTTTTACTCTTTCTTGAACCCCAATGATGCAGAATTAACGCAATAACGCAATCCTGTTGGGTTAGGCCCATCTTCAAAAACGTGTCCCAAATGTCCATCACAATTAGCACAAACAACTTCAACACGTACCATTCCGTGTGAAACATCACGAATTTCTTTGATTTTGCTTTTATCCAAAGCATCATAAAAACTTGGCCAACCTGACCCAGAATCGTATTTGGTATCAGAGGAAAATAAAGGCATATCACAACAAACACACGTGTAAGTTCCTGCTTGTTTTTGGGTATAAAATTCGCCTGTAAAAGCCCTTTCTGTGCCTTTTTGTTGCGTTACCATATATTGAAATGGTGTAAGTTTTTGTTTTAATTCTTCGTCTGTTGGTTTGGTGTATTCTGACATAAAGGTTTAAGGTTTAAGGTTCAAAGTTTAAGAACTTCAAAATAAAATGTTAATTTCTGTTTATATTATATTTTTTTAACTAAATAATTCGTATAATTGTTGTGTATATATATTTTTAAAATCCAATTTTACTCAAATTCTTTTTTTATAAATTCTAATGAAAAAATTACTTTCTTTTTTTGTTTTTCTAATTTTCTTTGTAAGTATTAACCAAAATACTGCTTTTGCACAAGAACCACAGAATTATCTTGGTAGTATTGACAAAAATTCTGTTGAAATGACACTTACTTTTGGTGATATGAATGATAAAGGTATGATGAATATTACTGGTAGATACTTCTACACAAATAATCAAGTGGGTTCTCTTACTATCACAGGCAAGTTAGATTATAATAGTGGAAAAGTAGCTATGACCGAAAAAAATAGTCAAGGCAAAACAACAGGTTTTTTTAATGGCACTTATAACCCAAATGGTGCTAATGGCGTTGAAATGAAAGGTATTTGGACTTCTGTGGATAAAAAAAGAAATCTAAAATTTTCATTGTTGCAATCTCAATAATAAAAGTTTTTAATTCCAAAATTTAAGGTTCAAAAAGTTCAAAGTTTAAGTATTTTGAATTTTTTGAACTTTATTTTTTCTTAAAATTTAACCTTAAACTTTGAACCTTAAACATAATAAAATTCCCCCTTTGGGGGTTAGGGGGCTTTATTTTCCCAATTCGTCCATATTCAAACCAGGAATATCAGGCATAAGTCCAGCAGTTTGGCGTTTGATGTCATCTCTTACAAGTGCCTCTACATCACTAATAGCTTTATTCACGCAAGCAATGATAAGGTCTTGCACCATTTCACGGTCTTCAGGACGCATAAGTTCTTCTTCAATTTGAAGTGAAGTAATTTGTTTTTTACCATTTACAGTTACTTTCACCATACCTGCACCTGCTTCTGCGTGGGTTTTGATATTTACGAGATTATCCTGAGCTTCTTCAAGTTTTGTTTGCATTTCTTTGAGTTTGCTCATCATTTCAAACATATTTACCATAAATTTTTGTTTGTTTTTTTATTTTGAAAAATTATTTTTTACAAAATTAACTAAAATTCAGATAAAATATGATGATTTTTTTGGTAGAATTATATTTTTCTATTTTTACCAAAAAAAAGCCTTTTTAGACTTAAAAATTTTACCCAAAATCCAACATCACACACGTATAATCATCTCTCAAAATCAAACCTTTTTGATATTCATTATTCAAAAAATTTTCAAAAGATTCTTGATTTTCCAAATGTGCATTTAGGTTTTTTAAAATATTTTCAAAGAAATTAGCATTAAAATTAGTGTTTTCTTCTTGATTTTTAAATTTTTCTAATTCCTCCAAAAATGTTTTTGCTTTTTGGCTAATTTTCAAAGGTTTTTGGCTGATTTCTGCTAATAATTTGGGGTTTTCTTGTGCCAAATACGCACAATGCAAATACTGTGCAACTGCATCAGTTACCAAATAAAGCGTTTTTTGGTTAGAAATCTGAAATTCCTTTTTAAAAAAACCTTGTTTTGGGGTTTCGTGCAGAAAATTCAATAAGAATGGATTATTTTCGTATTCTTCAAGGGAATTATAAACAAAAAATTCGCATTTTTTGGTTTCCTTATCGTACAAAATAAACGTGCTATCGCCAAAAGTAACACAATTTATTTTATTTTCTGCCTCAATCCACACCGACAAAAGCGTAGCATTGGAGCCTTCCTCTTGGAATTTGGTTTTTACGAGGGATTGCAGAAATTTATCCTCCATTTTTTGGATAAAATCCTGTTGTTTATGATAAAATTCTTCCCAAAATTCCCCAATCCAAGCATCTAAATCTTCTACATTTTTAAAAACTTCTTTTGGCAAATTCTCCAACAAGGTTTTTGCCCAATCACTCGCAAAAATACCACTTCCACCTGCTCCATCTGACACCGCAAATAAGGTATTTTCGTGATAATTTATCACAAAAACATCTTCGTTTTGGCGAATTTTGCCATTGTCGTATATGTCATTGTCAGGTTTTGGACAAGATTGTGCAAGGATTTTCATATTAGCCCCCTACCCCCCCAAAGGGGGAATTATTTTAGTGAAATATTTTGAATGAAACCCCACCCAAACCCTCCCCAGAGGGGAGGGCTTTTCGCAATGCGTTGATAATCAACGTATTAGAACTCCCTCCCCTCTGGGGAGGGCTGGGGTGGGGTTGTATTTTTAGCTTTTAATCGCTACAATCGCATTTTTTTGTGTTTTTGTGCCTACTTCCAAGAGTTTCACAAAGCTATTTCCGTCTGCATTGAAGCCCATTGCCGCGATTTGGGCGTTATTTGGTATATCTTTTTGGGTAATTTGGGCGATTTTTTGGTGAAATTGTGGAGGCAATACGCTTGACATATTATACATTAAGTTTGCGTAGTTGTCATTTTGGGGTAATTGCTCACGATTTTCAGGAAAAATAAAAGTATTATTTGTATCATTGCCCAAATGGCAATTAAAAAGCAAAATATTTCCGTCAGTTGTGGCTAATTTTTTGATATTTAGGGCTTTTTGGAGCATAATATCATCTTTGCAATCCGTTTGTTGTCCGTCTGACACATTGATAATCACAGGCGGAAAACTATCA
This sequence comes from Cytophagales bacterium, assembly GCA_013297825.1. Lineage (GTDB taxonomy): Bacteria > Bacteroidota > Bacteroidia > Cytophagales > Microscillaceae > JAAFIN01. The sequence goes on along the minus strand of JAAFIN010000035.1, from coordinate 554 downwards.
GGATTTTTTGTTATCCATTTTTCCAATATTTCTAAGGTTTTATCAAAAGCATTGCCCATAGGCGTTGCATTTTTGGCGATTGGTTCAATCCACGTTTTGATGTCCTTGTGTTCTATGATGGTTTTTCCTCTCATTTCTTTTTTTACCTCTTGTTGCACCATTTTATAATTTTTGGCAAGGTGCGAAAGTGTCATAAAACCATCTTGCAACAAAAATTCTGCGTCTTTATTTGCCCCATATCCCACAAGTGCCACATCAATATAATCACGCAAACCATCTTCTTTGGTCGCAATATTCAATATTTCGCTCAAAAGGTTGTTAATAGCGTTGGCACAATGTACTGCTTTGCTGTGTTCATTCATTGAGCCAGATTGGTCTATCAAAAGCACAATCGCAGTAGGTTGTGAGCGTTTGATTTCTGCGGAGTATGTGCCTTTGGTTTGGTGAAATTGTGCCTCAAATTGTTGGTAATTTGTGAGGAGGTCGTGAGGATTTTGGGGAATAAGCATAGAAAATTATGAATTATAAATTATGAATTATAAATTGAACAGCCA
>JAAFIN010000348.1 GCA_013297825.1 Cytophagales bacterium | reverse complement strand
TTTAAATATTAAATTAAAATCTTTAATTAGTAAAATTTTTTGCTTAATTATTAAATTAAAATCTTTAATTAGTAAAATATTTATTTTAAATATTAAATTAAAATCCTTAATTAGTGAATTATTTATATTAAATATTAAATTAAAATACTTAATTAGTAAAATATTTACATTAAATACTAAATTAAAATACTTAATTAGTAAAATATTTACATTAAATACTAAATTAAAGTATTTAATTAGTAAATTGTTTATCTTAATTATTAAAATAAATGCTTTACTTATTAAATGCGTTGAGTATAAAACCCAACACTATTGATTTATTATTAAAAAATTATCGTTTAATATTTTATTTTTTTAAAATAATTTATAATCAATAATTCATAATTACCAATTCATAATTCATAATTAACAATTCATAATTCATAATTTATAATTCATAATTATTTTACTTGTTCATTACAAATTTATGAAAAGTTTTATTGCCTAAAAGTTCTTCATATTTACCTTCAATAGCAACTTTTCCACCGTCCATAATAACAACAGAGCATCATCATCAACACTTAATATAATCAATGTCCAGCCATTAGATTTTTCACGTAAGAAAGACATTATTTTTAACTTTTCAGTCTTTTGTATGTGTTCTGAAAAGTCATTGATAATAAGAAGTTTTGGCTTAGAAGCAACTGACCTCGCTAAAATAATCTTTGCAATCACGCTACCTGACAATTTTCGCCCTGTTGCCCCAATGTGTGTCGCAAGACCTTCGGGCAAAGATGCAATGAAATCCGCAAGTCCTACATTTTCTATTGCCCACATCACATCAGTATAATGCACTTGTGCCCTTCCCATTGTGATATTTTCCAAAATACTACCGTCAAATATTTCTTCCATATTGAGGTGTTTGTTGATGTGGTCTCTAATGGTGTCAAGGTTTAAATCCCTCAAAGAAAAACCATTTACAACGATATTTCCTTCAAAATCTTCCAAAGAACCTATCAAAACTTTCATCAAAGTATGCTTTCCTGAGTCATTGGCACCTGCAATACAAACCACTTCACCAGCTTTTATCTCAAAATCAACGCCTTTAAGCGTGTAATCTGAATTTCCTTCAAATTTATATTTAAGATTTTTGATGTGAAGATGCAAACCCTCTGGATATTGTAACAAAGGCATACGAAAACCGTCATTGCGTTCCAAAGGTAAATCTGTAAGATAAGCCAATTTATCCACACCTACCAGCAAATCATAAACTGTTTCCATACTAATAATCAATTTTTCCACAGAACCCACCACTAAAATAATGATAACCTCCGCAGCAACAAATTGACCTAATGTAATATCTCTATCTACTACAAGTGTAGTGCCTATGATAAGCGTTCCACCTGTTACAAGGGTTTTGAACGTAATTACATTAAAAAATTGCGTTACTAAAACCTTAAAATATGACTTTCTATGATAAAGATATTTGCTTACAAGTTCGTCCATTTTTTGCAGAGGAAGATTTGTAGTGCCTGCTTGTTTGAATGCGTCCAATGTACGAGCCAATTCTTCCAACCAATACACCACTTTATATTTGTATTTAGAGGCGTAAATTGCGTTGCGAAGACCTGCTGGGGTTGTGATATAAAGAATCATTACAACAATTACGACCACTACCACGCTAAAAATCAAAAAATAAGCGTGATACAAAGAAAGCAATATCAAACCAAATAATATCTGAATAACTGCACCACTTATGTCTACAAATAGCTTGGGAAGTCCTTTTTGAATGGTTACAATATCAAAAAATCTATTCATCAATTCAGGGGCGTAATCGTGATGAATGGACTCTTTTTTAATCCTTGTGATGCGATACGCCAATTCAAACGCAGCTTTTGCAAAAATTCTTTGCCTAATAACCTCTACCAAACTAATTTGCATCACTTGTAAAGCTCCCCCTAATATTACCCCAAAAACTACTAAACTTATAAGCACAATCACCGAACTAAAAAACATTCCTCCTGATATTTGGCTTACAGTTGCCTGGATACCCAAAGGCAATGTAAGGCTCACAATCCCCACAATAAAGGCGTAGATATAAAGGTAAAAAATCTCTTGTTTTTCTGCACGCAACAATCTCCAAAGGCGTTGAGCAGGCGAGAGTTTTAGGTTGCCTTCTGCCTTAGAATAATAATCCTTGCTGATATATTCCAATGGAAATGCAGTCAAAAAAATCACTTTTCCCTCAATGCTTCTGTCCGCAGCATCTTCTTCCACAAGCATATTATTAAGCCACGCTTTGGGCGGAATACCCACTTCCCACGTGCCTGTGCATACATCATCATATCCACGCGTGCCATATTCGTCTTGGTGGCAAAGGATAGGGTGATAGGTTTTGTCGTCTTTTTTACAAAATAACAAAACAGGAAAATTAGCTTTTTGCAAAAGTTCCTCTAAGGCATCAACATAAATAGTATTACGCAAAAAACTAACATTGATGTTGTGGGCTTTTTCGGTGAGATGGTCTATAAATGTATCAACTTCTTTGGGCGAATATTCAAGTTCTTCACCAAATTTTTCTTTGAGGTCAAATATATTATATTCTTGATTAGAAAATTTAGCAAATTTTTCAATGATAATGTTCAGTTGTGCGGTATTCATGCAATCGTTTTAAATGGTTTTTTATGAAAAATGGTAGTATTACTATCATTTATAATAGTAACAAAATAATTGATAAAATGTTTATATTTTTTTGTAATTTGAGAAAAATAAAATAAATTTACAGCATATAATCTTTTATGGAATTTTAACCTAAATGAATTACCACCAAGTTTTTAAGTATTTTATTAAATCTCAAAAATATTAAAAACCAAATAATAATTGGAAATTTTATAGCACATTGCATTTTTCACCTTTTCCTTATTTCTTCAAAAAAGTGATTAAAATTTTACCATTTTTAAAAAATTAAAAAGAAAAAAAAGTTTTTCTAAAAATTTTCTAAAAAACATCAAAAAATCCATAAAAAACATTAAAAATTCATAAAAAAAAGACGTTTTTTTAGTAAATAAATTTTGTTAATTTGCTAATTTTTATTTAATTTTGTAAGAAAATTAAA
>JAAFIN010000349.1 GCA_013297825.1 Cytophagales bacterium | reverse complement strand
AATAAAATTCTGTTTTTAATTGAATTTTAAAATAAAATTACTGTTTTTGAAAATCATATTTTTATGGCTGTTTTTTGATTCCTGACACCTGATTACTCATTGTTTTTATGGCTGTTTCCTGATTCCTGATACCTGATTACTTTCTTCATTCAAATTAGGCAAAACAAGTGTTAATTTTGTCCCAAAAATGGGCTGACTTTCTAAAAATATATTTCCTTTCATTTTTTCGGTAGCTTTTTTAACAATGTATAAACCCAAACCATTATTTTCTGATTTGGTAGAGGCTTTGAAAAACAAATTAAAAACTTTGTCCAAATATTCAGGCATAATGCCCACGCCATTGTCTTGAATGATAATAATAGCTTGTTTTTTTTCAATTTTCACGTTTATATCTACAGTTGCGTGGTCGTTGCGAGGATTTTGGAAAGAAATTGCATTTTCAAGAATATTTAATAAAATAATTTCAAGTAAAATAGCATTTTGATAAAAATCAAGTTTTTTGTGTTCTTCCACAAAAAAATCAATATCAACAGGCATATCAGGAAATCTATCTTCTGAAAAATTTAGAAGTTTTTGGGTAATTTTATCAAAATCAATCAAAGATGCAGGCGAATTTTCGTGATTTACTTCACTTATCATAATGAGTTTGCGAAGCATTTTATCCATATTAACCGCAGTAAGAAGCACTTTATCCAAGAGCATTGCCACATTTTCAAAATCCAAAATCTCCTCACTTTCTAATTTTATCAATTCCAAAAGCCCCAAAATCGCAGTAATTGGTCGCCTCAAATCGTGTGAAGAACGGTATAAAAACAAATCTAATTCTTCGTGTGTTTGGGCTAATTTTTGGGCTTTGTCTTGTGCAACATTCGCAAGACGATAATTTACAGACAAAATTATTTCACTTTGAGATTCCAGAAGTTCATTTTGCAAAATAATTTCTTTTTGTTTGCGTTCTAAAATGTCTTTTTGAGAAATAAGATTTTCTTTTTGTGCTTTTATTTTGTCCTTGTTGATTTCTATATAACGTTTTGCCAAAAATCTGCTTTGTTCATATATCAAAATAATGCACCACAAATACATCAACAACCCAAATATGCCCAAAAATGACAGAATGGACGAACTTACAACAGGAAAAGCAACAGGAAAAAAATATGATGCCAACAACAAGATAACATATTCCAAATTCACAATTACAAGCCAAATATAACCGTGTCGTGGTTTTCCTAACAAAAACGCAGTAATCGGAATAGTAACCAACCAAGACGCAAAAGGCGAATAAAGCCCTCCACTATTCAAAGTCAATGCAAGCACAAAAAAATTGCCTCTTATTGAAAAAAAATGATTGCTAAGACGATATTTTTCGCTTTTTTTGTAAAAAAAATATAAACTTGTCAAAACAAACATATCTAACAACGCACAAAACAAACCAATGTAAAATTTATCAGCCAAATAAATAGGCAGAGAAATCACATTGAAGAAAAATTTTATTAAAACCACACTTATCAAAAGTTGCCCCTTGCGATAATCGTCATCATTGATGCGTGGAGAACGTGGCAAAAGTTGTGAAATGGTATTTTTGAAAGAAATCATTTTTTAATGATGAATTATAAATTATGAATTATGAATGGAACAGCCACTTTCATAATTTTTGATATTGATTTGAGAAAAATAAAAAAAAAAAATATTTGCACAAATCATCTGCACCGAAAAAATGCCTGTTCAACATTCTGAAACAAAAAGCAGAATGGCGGGCGTAAAATCCAAGTTTTGGAAACCTGGACAAACCATCACCATCAAATTCTTAGCAGGGGAGCCTATTGTTCGCCAAAAAGTCCAACAATATGCAATGGAATGGACAAAATTTGCAAATCTCAAATTTCAATTTGTAGATGATAATTCATCTGCAATGATTCGCATTGATTTTCAAAAAGGCGGTTCTTATTCTTATGTGGGAACTGACAATCTGCAAATTCCTGCCAATCAACACACTATGAATTTTGGCTGGCTTACACCTCAATCAAGCGATACAGAATACAGTAGGGTAGTTATACACGAATTTGGGCATATGCTTGGGCTTATACACGAACATCAGCACCCTGACGCACCTATTCCTTGGGACAGGGAAAAAGTATATGCGTATTATGCCAAACAAGGTTGGGATAGACAACAAGTAGACCATAATATTTTTTACCATTATGACCACCAAGTTACGCAATACAGCGAATACGACAAACTTTCTATTATGCACTATGCTGTACCTAATTCGCTCACAACCAACGGTTATGAGGTAAAATGGAATACCGCTTTATCGCCAACTGACAAAGATTTTATTGGGAAAATTTATCCAAAAGGTAATGGAAACAATAATAATAATGGCAACAATGGTAACAATGGAAATGGTGGTAATAATGGCAACAATGGCAATACAAATCCTACACCCTTGATTCTTCCAAGTAGTTTGGCGGTGGGTTGGTATGGCATACCATTTTCCAAAATAGATGCTGCAATTCATTATCCAAATGGAATTACTTATTTGTTTTCAGGAAAAAGATATGTTCGCTGGGATTATAATGATGAGGCGTATTTATTAACCAAACGTATCAGGGAAAATTGGGAAGGTGTGGATTTTGAGCAGATTGATGATGCTTTTTATTGGGAAGCTAATCAAAAAATTTATTTTTTTAGTGGTGATGAATATGTGCGTTATGACATCAAAAACGAAAAAGTAGATGATGGTTATCCTCAAAAAATAAACAAAGGTTGGCGAGGTTTAGACGTTTTTCCAAAAATTGATGCGATTCTCCCTTGGAAAAATAAAGTGTATTTCTTTTCAGGAAATCAATATGTAAGATATGATTTTGCGACTGACAAAGTAGATGCTGGTTATCCCAAAACTATCAATCAAAAAACTTGGAAAGGTGTTTCTTTTGACAAAATTGATGCGGTGGTTGTATGGAAATTTCCTATCGTGTATCTTTTTAAAGGCGGACAATATCATAGATTTGATATGGAAAAAGATGAAG
>JAAFIN010000347.1 GCA_013297825.1 Cytophagales bacterium | reverse complement strand
TTCCACAAAAATTGTCAAGCAATCAAATATCTTTCAAATATTTTCAAAAAAAATCTAAATATTTCCATTCATTTTTCATTATTTCAAAAAAAACCTTTTATCTTTGCACGCTATTTTTTGATAGTAAGCGTACAAGGCTTTTAGTTTAATTGATTTAAAAGAAATTATTTTTATAATCTTATTTTTCGTATTTATACATTCAATTTACTTTAATATTAGTATTTTATATTTTCATTAAAAATTTTTTTTTTAAAATAAAAACTTTTTAATAAAAAATTAAAAAACAAAAAATATCTAAAAAAACACTTTGATAATTTAACTTGATAAATTTAAAATAATCTTTATGCAGAATCTTGTCTTAGGATTAGTGATTGGTTTTGGGGTAATATCCCTTTTATTCACGTTCATTATGTCTGCTTGGGTCGCAAAACAGGACGCAGGTAATGAAAAAATGATAAAAATTTCGGATAGCATTGCACAAGGTGCAATGGCTTTCTTACGTGCTGAATATCGTGTATTAGCAATATTTGTTGCTGTAATTGCATTGATATTAGCAATAGGTGGTTCGCAATCCAGTAATTCACATTGGACGATTGCCATAGCTTTTATTATAGGAGCAGTTTGTTCAGCATTGGCTGGTTTTATAGGTATGCGTATTGCAACCAAAGCAAATGTTCGCACCGCTCACGCAGCACGTACAAGTCTTTCTAAGGCTTTGCAAGTTGCATTTACAGGTGGTGCAGTAATGGGAATGGGTGTAGCTGGTTTGGCGGTGTTAGGCTTGGGTGGTTTGTTTTTGGTACTTTATTATAGTTTTGTAAATGGCGCAAATCCTAATGGTTTGCAAATGGAAAGAGCTTTAGAAGTTCTAACAGGTTTTTCGTTGGGTGCTGAAAGCATTGCTTTGTTTGCACGTGTAGGTGGTGGTATTTATACCAAAGCTGCTGACGTTGGGGCTGACCTTGTGGGTAAAGTTGAGGCTGGTATTCCTGAAGATGACCCTCGTAATCCTGCAACGATTGCTGATAATGTAGGCGACAACGTAGGTGATGTGGCTGGTATGGGTGCGGATTTGTTTGGCTCTTATGTAGCTACAATTTTGGCAACAATGGTACTTGGTCGCGAAACATTTGCAAAAAGTGATGATTTTGGTGGTCTTTCACCTATTTTGTTGCCAATGTTGATTGCTGGTATGGGAATTATTTTCTCTATCATAGGTACTTTATTTGTACGTGTAAAAAATGACGAGGGCAATGTTCAAATGGCACTTAATTTGGGTAATTGGAGTTCTGTTATTTTGACTGCGATTGCATCTTATTTTGCTACAATGTGGTTGTTACCTCAAAGATTGGAATTACGTGGTTTTGAATTTACGCCAATGGGTGTTTTTGGTGCTATTATAGTTGGTTTGGTGGTAGGTACTTTAATTTCAATTATTACAGAATATTATTGTTCAATGGGCAAACGCCCTGTAAATAGCATTGTGCAACAATCTTCAACAGGTGCAGCAACCAATATTATTGCAGGTCTTGCGATAGGTATGGAATCAACTGTATTGCCTATTTTGGTGCTTGCAGGTGGTATTGTGTTTGCTTACACATTTGCAGGTTTGTACGGTGTTGCGATTGCTGCAACAGGTATGATGGCAACTACTGCAATGCAGTTAGCAATTGATGCTTTTGGGCCTATTGCGGACAATGCTGGTGGTATTGCTGAAATGTCAGGTCTTCCAAAAGAAGTTCGTGAAAAAACTGATATTCTTGACGCAGTTGGTAACACTACCGCAGCAACAGGAAAAGGTTTTGCGATAGCTTCCGCAGCACTTACTTCACTTGCTTTATTTGCAGCGTTTGTGGGTATTGCAGGTATCAAAACGATTGACCTTTACAAAGCTCCTGTATTAGCAGGTTTGTTTGTGGGTGGAATGATTCCTTTCATATTCTCTGCGTTGGCAATGTCAGCAGTAGGACGTGCAGCAATGAAAATGGTGGAGGAAGTTCGTCGTCAATTCCGTGAAATTCCTGGAATTATGGAAGGAAAAGCAGAACCTGATTATGCAAAATGCGTGGATATTTCTACACAAGCTGCGATTAGAGAAATGATTTTGCCTGGTTTGATTGCACTTTGTGTGCCTGTAATCGTGGGTGTAGGTTTAAATGGTGTTTTCAAAGAAGTAAGTTCTGCTGAAATTTTGGGTGGTTTGTTGGCTGGTGTAACTGTATCAGGTGTATTGATGGCAATGTTCCAATCAAATGCGGGTGGTGCGTGGGACAATGCTAAAAAATCTTTTGAAAAAGGCGTAAATATCAATGGTAAAATGGAATACAAAGGTTCTGACGCTCACAAAGCATCTGTAACAGGTGATACAGTTGGCGACCCATTCAAAGATACTTCAGGCCCTTCAATGAATATTTTGATTAAATTAATGTCTATTGTTGCATTGGTAATTGCTCCTTATATTTCACAAAAACCTGCTCATAGCGTAGTGGAAAGTGAAATGGAAAAAGCACCTGTAAAAACTGAAATTAAAAAAGAAGTGAAAAAATAATGATAAATGATAAATGTTGAATGTTAAATGAAACAGCCAAATACAAATATATTTTAGACATTTATTTTTACAAAAAAAATCCAAATAATATTTTTTATCAAAATATTATTTGGATTTTTTTATTTTTAGGAATGAATTAAAAATAAAATGGATACTTTTAAAAATAGGCACAAATGCCTATTCTATACATAGTTTTGTATTTTTATGTATAGCACAGGCATTTATGCCTGTTAAGCGTCAAACAAACATATCCACATTAGTATTCACACATTCCTTAGTCTAATTTTTGAAAATATTAAAAATCAATTATTTTCTTTTTGTAGCATTTAGATATGGGTCATATCCATTAAGTTCCTTTTGATAATAACCTGTTCCATTGTAAGGGCGTTTTTCAGGGTGATTTTTGCAGGTTTCAGAACAAGCTCCTTGCAATTCTTCACCGCATTTTTCGCAAATAGGTACGTGTTCGTTGCAAGTTGGATTAGCACAATTTACCATTCTGTCGCTTATAGTACCACAAACAAAACATTTAGAAACTACACTTGGATTTACGCTATTAACATCTACCACTAATCGCCCATCAAATACAT
>JAAFIN010000346.1 GCA_013297825.1 Cytophagales bacterium | reverse complement strand
CATTTGCATTTAGGTTATTTTTAATTTTTCCCCATTTAATATATTGTGGAAGTTGCAAACCAATTTTAACTGTAATATTTTGGTTTTGGGAAATAATATTCCAATCCAATAAATCAGCATTTTCTAAGATAAATTTTTCAGAAAGTCTATAACTTTTTACAAGTGATTTAAGAATATTCTTATCTTTTGGGCTAACCTCAATTATTTCGTTTTCAGTGTTGAAAGATAGATTTTGCATAAATTATTATTAACTGAACAGATTTTATTTTTTTTATAAAATAATTTATAAGGAGTAAGATTAAAAAAAAATTCATCTTATAAAACCCTGAAAGGGTTTAACAATGGTAACCCCACGTGAAATGTGGGTAACAGCAAAATATAAAATAGTAGGGTAGAGAGAATAATTTGACTATTTTTATACAAAAAACAAATTTATTTTTATTCATTTAAGTACAATTTTTTGTCCTTTAACTACTTTGAGGCGAGCAGGCAGATTTCCTAAAATATTTTTTGTACCATCTGCAAAAAGCTCCACAATAAAACCATCTTCTGCGATTACTACACCATTTCCTGAATTTAACGCTTCCCAAAAAGCATTTTTAGTTGCGATTTCTGCTGCTTCAGGTATATAATTTTCCAAAAAATCAATCATTTTTTCGCTATTTTCCATAATTTTTTTATAAAAATGTGGTTTAATCAATTATTATAATGCCAAAATTCAACTAATTTTTTTTGAAAAAAAAATTAAATTGATTTTTAATCTGCTAAAAAATACTTTTTTATTTTTTGAAAAAATGTTTTTTATTGAACAAATTTCTATGTTTTTCGTATTTTATCAAAATAAAGGATATATTTTTCTAAAAATTTAAAAATTTTTTAATATTGATAAAAAAAATTAACAAAGTATTTACATAATATTTATATAATAAAAAAAATTTTACTAATTTGGCGTGTTTTTTTACAAAAAAATGCAATAAAATATTAAAAAAAGTACATTTATAAGTTTTATTAAAAATAAACATTTTTCATTAAAAAATACAAAAATAATCAAAAAATTAGCAATATGATATATCCTTCAAATAACACTATGACAAACAACCACAAAAAAAACTACTACAAAGCATTTACTTTGTGGTATTGTGGTTGTTTGTGCTTGTTTATGCTGGCTTTTCCTATCAAAGCCCAAAAAACAACCCAAACAAAAGATATAAGTGTGCCTGATGAAATGAAGATAGGAAAATATGTATTTTTGATACCTTCGCACATTCACAAGGCAATACAAACACACGCAAAAGTGTTACAAGATAATCCTGAACTATTGAAAATCCGCATCAAAAATGCACAGGAATATTTGCCTTTGGTAGAAAATATTTTGGTAAAAAATGATTTACCCAAAGATTTTAAATATTTGGCATTATTGAATAATGGTGAAAATAATTTTTGGAATTTTGCCAAAAATCGTGGCTGGAATTTGAAAAATGATAATCTTGTAAATGAAAATGACAACATTGTTTGTCTTACAGATAGATTTGTAGAATTTTGTAAAAAAGTAGCTCCTACCAAAGGGCTTGAATGGGTGTCTTTAATTGCTTTCACTGCTCCAAAAGAAGATTGGCAGGGATATTTACAAGAAAATTTTAAGGATTTGTTGGCTTCTGCCAAACCTGAAAATGTGGTAGTAAGCCTTCCAACACAAATTCCTGATGAACTTGCTAAATTTTTAGCCCATAAATTGATTTTTGAACCAAAACTTTCTGCAGATAATCCTATCCAGACAGAATGGGTCGTGGAAAAAACCAAAGGAAAAAATTTATCAGATATTGCCAAAAATTATGGTGTGGATTATGGTCGCCTTCGCATAGCGAATAATTGGCTCAAAACAGATAAAATTCCAAATGACAAAATTTATTCGGTCATTATTCCTGTGTTTGTGCCTTCGCCTACTGAAAACATAGATGTAGAAAAATTAAGAGGTGTTGATGGCAATGATAATCTTGTGTATTCTTACCCAGATGATTATGATACACATATTGCAAAACAAGGAGAAGGCATTTATGCAATTGCACGTCAATATAATATTTCGCCTCAAGATTTTATGAAATGGAATAATCTTACGTTAGAAAGTCCCATAAAAGCAGGACAAGAATTTAGGATTTCTCCCAAAAATAAAGTTTATACGCAACCTCAAAAAGTGAAATATATTACACAAAAACGTATTGTATCGCACACTGTAGCAGAAAAAGAAACTTTTTATGGGGTTTCAAAAAAATACAATATTACCATAGAACAAATCAAAACTTGGAATCCTGAAACACGCACCAAAGGTTTGTCCCCAAATCAAGTATTGCAAATCTATCAAGAAGTAAAAATTGAAGTTCCAAATGCTCAAAAAATGCCCACCATAGGCAGATACAGAGGCATTAGAAGTGTGCCAACCAAAATGTACTTATTGGGTAAAAAACTTACGATTTCCAAAGATGCAGAACCTATCATTCAAAGAATGCTTGATGTACTGATGAAAAATCCAACCAAATATCTTGAATTGTATGATAGGAAAAAAGAATATGAAGAATTTATTTTGGAGGTATTAAAAGATGAAAATATGCCTGAAGATTTTTTGTATTTGCCTGTGATGGAAAGCAAATTAGAAGGCATTGCAGTTTCCACCTCTAATGCGGTAGGTTATTGGCAAATGAAATCTCCTATTGCAAAAGAAATGGGGCTTATTATGGATAATGAAGTAGATGAACGTATGGATATTATTGCTTCTACAAGAGCTGGTAGCAAATATCTCAAAAGAAATTACAAAGGATATGGTGATGATTGGCTCAAAGCATCATTGGGCTATCAAATGGGTTTTGGGGGCGCAAGAAGATTTTTTGAAAAAAATGATTTCTTAAAAAATAATATCGTTACTGCCAAAACCCCTCCTTATATTCTCAAATTCATTGCTCACAAACTCGCTTTTTCTGAAAGATTGCCAGAAAATGAAGAAGCTACCAGATTGATTACAATAAGTGTTCCCCCTGATACTGAACTCAGCACAATTGCAGAAGAACAAGAAATCAATCTAAGCGAAATTCGTACTTATAATCCTTGGCTCAAAACTAAACGCACACCAAAAAATCGCAATGTAATAATGATTGTTC